>NZ_LWSR01000033.1:0-11175 GCF_001660745.1 Gardnerella sp. 26-12 | reverse complement strand
AGTTTAAATAATGAATTACAAACAAAATGAAACATTGCAAGTAAAACGAAAGCATGTATATTCTACTGCGTTGCTTGCGCTCATATTTTCTTTAGTAACTTTGGTTGCATCTTTATGCGCACCAAATCCAATGCAGGAAACTGCTTATGCTAATGAAGGCAATCAGCCAGTTATGATTCAAGCAGGTCATGCTGATTTTGGACCAACGCTAATCGACGGCAAATGGAAATTGAAGATTCGCGATGATACTGGTGACGAACCAGTGTGGCGAGACCCAGAAAATGTGGTATTTAAATTAGGTGGCAATTCAATAATTCCTATGCCTGATGATGCTGCCTACAGTTTTATTGGCGAAAAGCCTGGAACCAAGCTTTACGTAATTCCACAAACTCAAAATCCTGATGTGCCGTGGCTTGGTTGGAATACGCAGGAAGGTGGCGTGCTTAACGAGCTCGATCGCGGTGCAAACCTTTCTCTTGAAGGAGTAAGCGGCCCGGGTAAACTGCATGTTTACTTAGAAAATGGCAACAACAATCCACAGCAACTTTGGGATAGTACTAAAGGATATCCGCAAAACAGCTGGATTGAAGCCAACGCTCATACTCACGTGAATTGGGTGTTTTCTAAGCCTGGAATTTATCATGTAAAGCTTACTTTTTCAGGAAAGCTTAAAAATGGACGCGCAGTAAGCGATACGCGTGTTCTTAATTTTGCGGTTGGAGATAATACCGATCCTAATGCTGCTTTAGGTGCGGGTGCTGCTGGAGCAAGTGGCAACGAGGGCGACGAAGAGGGTCAAGATGAAGAAGATAACGATGAATCCGAAAAAGATGAAGCTAATCATCATCACGAACTCCTTCACAACAAGCATAAGCATTCTCACAAAGTATCTGAAAAAAGTGACGATACAGCTTTAGTTCTTCAAATTGTAGGTATTTTTGTGGCTATTATTGCCGTAATTATTGTGATTTTTGTACTAATAGCTGTAGTTAAAAGCAAGAAAGCACGAAATCTTGCGCTTGCTAAGCAAGTTTCTGCACAAGCTAATCAACAGTATGCAAACAATGCAAATTCTGTGAATAATGCAAATGGTGACAATACCTTGCCAAATCTAGTGCGTGATCAAGAAACGACAGTAATGTCACCAATTAATAATTCTCAATATTCTCAATCAGACAATGTGCAATCTGATGGCACTCAGTGGAAATAATGGTGTGACGAAAATGGTTCGTAATAGTATAAAGAAATTATCTCGCGCTTTGTTGGTGGGCGTGTGCTTGTGTGGCATGATGATGGGAACTCCCACGGCTTTTGCTGACAATGGCAGTGACGCAACTGTTGTAAGCGGAAAGAAATCTTCTAAAGATTTTGACGCAATAAAGCAAGCCAATTTTAAAGCGTGTGCAGCTGCTCGCTTAGATAAAACTGCTTCACAACCTGCGGCTGATAGTAAAGTTGCAATGTGCCATGCGTATAAAGGTCATACTGACGTTTTTGCAACTTTCTTTGATACTACAAATAACCGCATGGTATTAGGTACCTTGGGTGATGCGTTTGAAAATGAAGATCATAATGGCACTCGTTACGATACGAATCGGCTTATTTTTGAAGTCGGCTCTAAAAATATCATGCAGTTTTCCAAAGATGAGAACGATCCGATAATAAAAGAAATCTACGCAACAACTCGCGAAGGTGTAGTCTGGTTCTTTGATCAATCTGGAGCTGGAAATACTGGTGCATTATGGCCTGGTTTAGATACTAGACCGTTATATGAGGGAGCTGGTTCTACAAAAGTTAATCCAACAGTCAAACTGTCATTAACTGGTATCGAAGCCCCCCACAACGGCGAAGTTTTTATGTACAGTCGCAGCGGTGACGATTATGAGAAAATGCTCGGCTCTGCTGAAAACTGGCCGAAAGATGTTGACATTACTGAGACTGGTGGCAAGCATTCGCACATGTATTGGTCTTTTAACCGTCCTGGTGTGTATAAGTTAAAAATGAAGGCTACTGCTACCGTTGGTGACGAGGAGCAAAGTTCTGAGCAGACTTATACATTCCATGTAACTAATCATGATGTAACAGCTGGCGATTTTGCTGATTATGATGGCGCATCTTTTGATGGTGATGAAGATGGTGAAGACGACGAAGAAGATTCAGATGATGATGACGATTCTCAAAGTGAGGATCACAGCATTAATGTGCAACAAAGTAACGGATCTTTCTTCATTAACGGTAACAACAACACTGTGTATGTGACTCCATGGCCTGGAGCAAAAATGCAACAACAAGGACTTTTTGGAAGTAATAATGGTGGTCTTATTCATGGGGAACATAACGCTAAAAGCGGAAAGCAAGTTTCTCAAAGTCAGCAATCTGCTGTGACAAAGTTCAAAGACATCAAGGGCGACAAGCTTGTTATAGACCACGGTCACGTTGATATTGCTGTATATACTGGCGATTCAAATAAAGTTGATATGGCTGTGCAAGAAGATGTGACAGGAAGCCACGTCTTTAGAGACCCGGATACAGTTGTATTCGCAGTTGGTGATGCTGGTAAAACTAACGGCGTGTATCGTATACCGCAAACACAAATTGATGGTGTGCCATGGATGGGTTGGAATAATCAGTCTATGAATCCGCATAAGCCAACTCAATTGAGCCTAACAGGAGTTGAAGGTCCTGGAAACGTACGCGTTTGGATGTTTGGCGGTTTGGGCGGTGGAGATCAAGAGATTTTCTCCACTCAAGGAGCAACAGATTATACGATACCTGCAAATACGCATGCTCATGCGAATTGGGATTTCGACGAACCGGGATATTACACATTGCAATTCCAAGCTTCCGACGGAAATTCTACAGTAACTCGCAATATTCATGTTGCTGTTGGTGTAGATCCACAAGAAACACCAATGGGGTATGCTGACGGCGGGCCAAGCAAGGGGAAAAAAGATACACAAGGCAAAAAAGTTGGTCCTCCTGCACCTTATAGTCCAGCAGAACCTAATAAGTTGCTTCGTCCTAGCGGCAATAATGGTAGTGGCGGAAATCCTTTTGTTGGTGGTCGTGGTTTAGGATTGAACAATTCACACTCTGGAAAACAATTGCCAAGAAAAGCTAAAAAGCATAAAGGTCTTGTTTCAAAAATTAGTAACAAGAGGCTCGCTAAAAGTTTGTACCGACAGAAATTGAACGATAATGACGATGTTGCGAAGTCTGAAGCAAAAGGTGTAACAGGATTATTTAAGCGAAATCCTTTACTTGCTTATTCGCTTCTTGCTGGTGGAATTATTGCTGTGCTTGGCGTTTTGGGTGCAGGGATTTGGTATCTCTACAATCGCGGACTTATTAACTTCAACTGGCTGTTGCGCTATTAGTAGTAGGAGTGTGTGAGGGTGATTCATAGGCCCAGAAGAGTAAAGCAAACTTTGTTTTCTTCGATTGGTGCAATTGCAGTCGTCGCGCTTATTTTGCCGCTTTCTGCTTGTGGTAGTGTTAACGGGAATCGTGCAGGACATCGCGATGGTCGCATTAATGTAGTTACAACTACAGGCGTTTTGCGTGATATGGTGGCGAATGTAGCAGGGGATGCTGCAAATGTGAGTTCAATCGTACCTGATAATGCAGATCCGCACTCTTACGAGCCACGATTGCGTTCAATTCGAGACGTTGTGTATGCGGATGTGGCTTTTAGTAATTACATGATGCTTGAGGAGCATGGTGTTATTACTGCTTTAGACGCAAATTTGCGAAAAGGCGTGCCAAATGTGCAACTTGCTGAAGAAAGCGTGAAACATGCGGCGGATATTATTCCAATGGTCGAAGATGTGTCGTTGGACACTATTTGGCTTGGTCTTGCTACAGAACGCCAAACTTCGCAGACGGTTGAGGAAGCTAAAGATGCTAAAGAGCAACAAAAATCTCAAGAGAAACCTGATAAGTCGCAGTCTTCTCAGGTTTCTCAATCTTCGCAATCAAACGCGCCTTCCACTGTAACGAAAGAAGGACGCGCTACTGTAATAAAGCCAAAAGCATACAACATGAAGCGTTCGGACAGGATCCGCTTAACTGCAACTAAAGTAACTGGTCCTGGTTCGCTTTTCGCTTACCTTACTGGCACTTTTGGAAGTGTAGAAACTTACGTTAATTCAGCAAACGGAATTAACGATGAAGATCATGTAGATTTGCCTGCGGACGCGCACACGCATTTAAGTTGGGCTTTTAGTAAGCCAGGAGAATACACTCTCGACTTTCATGCAGATATGCTCAATGCTCAAAACGAAAGAGTTGCAAGTTTAGGAAACGCAACTATGCGTTTTGCTGTTGGCATTAACGCGCAGAAATTAGCGAAAAAGCGTGGAGCTAGCGTAGTTTTGAATCAAGGCCATGCAGATTTGGCTTACGATTTAGCTAAACGCGGATTTTTGTACAGAGTTGACACTTTGCAAGAAAAGCGGTCAGTTGCGCCAAAGCGCGTATACTATGAGCCGCGAGACGTAGTAGTAGAAGTGCCGACTAATGCTTTAAAAGAAATTCCAGCTGAACAAGGCTATAGATTCCTTGGATTTGCAAGGCAGAAAATTTATCAACTTCCTCAAGCTGTTCTTGGAAAACATGTTCATGGAGATATTGATCCGCATTTATGGCAGTCAGTGAAAAACGGAATTGCTTATGTGCGCACAATAGCTGACCGCTTGTGCGAAGTCGATCCTAAAAATGCTCGCAAATATCGCGCAAATGCGGATCGATATATTAATAAACTTCTCGACGTAGACGCTTATATGCGTAAAAAAGTTGCGTCAATTCCAAAAGAGCGTCGCAACTTGGTTACAACGCATGACGCTTTTGCATACTTAGGTAAAGCTTATGGCGTAAATATTGCGGGATTTGTAACAATCAATCCTTCAAGCGAACCGAGCGTGCAAGATAGGCGCAGACTTTCGCAAATTTTACGCGACTTGGAAATCCCTGCAGTGTTTTTGGAGCCGAATTTGATTTCTCGCTCGTCTGTGCTTAAAGAGCTTGCGTCTGAAGCACATGTGAAAGTTTGTCCAATTTATGGTGACGCTTTCGACGCGAATGTGCGAACTTACGCGGATATGATGCGAGCTAACGCGGATTCTTTAGCGAAATGTTTGAAGTGAAAGTGTTAAAGGTAATAAATATGGAAGAAAATGCAGTAATTTGCGCACAAAATTTGAATATTTCGTACGGGAATCGCGCTGTTGTAAAAGATGTTTCTTTTACCATTAATAGTGGCGAATTCGTGGGATTACTTGGCGCAAACGGTGCCGGTAAAACAACGCTATTTCGTGCAATTATGGGTTTGATTCCGCATACTGGAAAACTCGAAGTGCGTGCTCCTCATATGGAAGGTGCGAAACTTAATTCTCGCGTATCTTACGTTGGATACGTGCCTCAACGTCACGATATTGCGTGGGATTTCCCACTTTCTGTTTTAGATGTAGTGATGATGGGTAGGATTCGTCATATTGGTTACGTTCGTCGCGCTAAAAAAGAAGATTACGAGATCGCATTAAACTCGCTTGAACGCACAGGAATGGCTGATTTCCAAGATCGCACGATTGGTGAACTTTCTGGAGGTCAGCGGCAACGCGTTCTTGTTGCGCGAGCATTGGCTGGAGAGCCGCGTTTACTTTTGCTAGACGAACCGTTTACTGGACTTGATATGCCTACTCAGGAGCTGCTTACCGATTTGTTCTTAAAATTGTCTGCTTCTGGTGAAGCAATTCTCATGAGCTCGCACGATATTATTGGTTCAATTAACTCATGCTCGAGAATAATGCTATTTGATGGCACTATTGTGGGCGACGATGAGCCGCAACATTTGCAAACAGAACAGTGGGTACGAACCTTCCACGTAGCTCCGCAAAATCCGCTTATTAAAGCAGTTGAGCGCGTAATTGGTAAGGAAAGTGTGGTGAAAGAGTAATGTTATCTCCAATAGAATTTATACAAGATTTAACAAATCCAGACCTTTGGTTTTTGCTAAAAGCGCTTATTGTAGCGTGCCTTTCTAGCGTAATTTGCGGTGTAGTTGGATGCTACGTAGTACTTAGAGGAATGGCGTTTATTGGAGATGCTGTAGCTCACTCAGTATTCCCAGGACTTGCTATAGCCTTCGTATTGCAAGGAAATCTGCTATTTGGAGGAGCACTCGCAGGAGTTGCAACTGCGCTAATCGTATCTATTTTTAGCCAAAATCGCAGGCTTCGCGAAGACTCATTTATTGGCGTATTTTTCGTATCTGCTTTCGCTCTTGGAATTGTGATTATTTCTAAAGCATCTGGCTACGCCGGCTCTTTGGAATCCTTCTTGTTTGGCTCGATTACAGGTATTCCTGATTCAGATATTGCTGTTGTTGCTTTTACTGGTTTGATTATTTTGGCTATATTATGCATGTTCCACAAAGAGCTTGTGTGCGTATCGATGGATCGAGAAACTTCGCGCGCAATGGGATTGCCAGTTGCATGGTTAGATGGAATGTTGTACGTGTTAGTGGCTATCGCTGTAGTTGTTTCCGTGCAAATTATTGGAAACGTGCTTGTGCTTGCTCTGCTTGTGACTCCTGCTGCAACTGCGCGACTGCTTACGGATAGGCTGCCAAGAATGATGATTTTAGCTCCTGTTATTGGGTGCGTTTCTTCGATTGTTGGAATGTATATTTCGTGGAGCTTTGATACAGCAACAGGCGGAACAATTGTGCTCGTAGCAACCGCTTTATTCGTGCTCGCTTGGGTGTGCTCTCCTAAACATGGGTTGATTGCAAAAGTGGGTCGTAGCGTAGGTTTATAGCGTGCGGCACAATAGACGTATGGTATCAAAAGGAAAACCTTCGCCAAGAAGTGCAGTAAAACCACTCAGTGATGAGCAAGTAAAGCTTTTAGCAAGTAAACACAATTTAGTTGATCCAACGTATTACTATCCAACAGGAAAACGTAAGCCAAATCAGGCAGAAATTGACGCGCAAAATCCTAAGGCTGCTGAAAGATTGTTAGAAGGAACGTCGCGCGTATTGCGTTCGCGCTGCAAAGTACGCGCGTGGGGATTGGAAAACGTGCCAGAAGAAGGCGTGTTTATTACAGCTTGCACGCATGTGACGATGTTTGACGTTTTCATACCTATGACTGCACTATTCCACCAAGGTCGTCGTCCGCGCTACATGGCAAAAGCGGAACTCGCTCACTGGCCAATCTTAGGCAAATGGTTTCAGCTTGTAGGCATGCAGTCGGTTCCTCGCAGAAGCGGAAAAGCGCGAGAAATAGAAGAAGAATCTATTAAAATCCTCACCAATGGCAGACCTTTAAGTGTATGGCCTGAAGGAACAGTTACGCGCGATCCTAAAAAATGGCCGATGAGCATGAAGCCCGGAGTTGGAATAATCGCTCTCGAAGCATCGCGTAGACTCGGACATCAGATTCCGCTATTTTGCGCTGTTGTGTGGGGTGCTGCAAGCATTAACCACTGGTGGCCGTGGCCAAAGAAAAATGTTGTAATGTGCTACGATACCCAACTCGATTATTCCGACTTGCTGCAGGGAAGCGAAAATTGGGGAGAGCTACCTCCTCTTGAATCTGCTGAAGAGTTGGCTCGTCGCGTGCGTGTGCGTATGACGCAGATTATGGAAGAAATTCGTGGAGAAAAATCTCCTGCAGGATACTTCGATTACAGGCAGATGAAACGCGTTACGGAAGAATAAAAAATATACAGAAGAATAAAATAAAGTATCTTTTATAAATCCCGTAAAGCGGCATGTGTAGAATTATGTAATAGTGTGATTACAAATAAATAGCTATACAGTAGCTTATAAAACTCACAACCGAAAGGCAGGACGTAAAACATGAACGTTACGGTGTTGGGTGCTGGTGCTTGGGGAACTGCGTTTGGACAAGTACTTGCGGATGCAGGAAATCAAGTGACAATGTGGGCAATAGAGCCGGAAATTGTTGAAGGAATTCGCGATCATCATCATAATGGCGTGCGTCTGCCTAGCGTAGAAAAACTTCCAGAAAACATGACTGCAACTGGGGATCGAGCGGAGGCTGTTGCGAATGTGGATATTGTAGTTGTGGCTATTGCGGCACAGTTTGCTCGCGTTGCGTTAGCAGAATTTGTGGGGCTGATTCCGCAAAATGCGATTGTTGTTTCGCTTATGAAAGGCATTGAGCGCACAACCGGAAAGCGCATGGATGAAGTCGTGTGCGAAGCATTGAACTTGCCGCGTAACCGTTTTGCTGCACTTTCTGGACCAAACTTGAGCAAGGAAGTTGCATCTCGCCACCCGGCTGCAGCAGTAGTTGCTTGCGCAGAAAAGTCTCAGGCAGAAGTAGTTGCAAAAGCATGCTCAAACAGCTACTTTAAAGCATTTGTGTCAACAGACGTAATCGGTGTAGAAATGTGCGGATCGCTTAAAAACGTGGTTGCGCTCGCAGTTGGCATGGCTCGAGGCGCGGGATACGGTGAAAACACGGCGGCTATGATTGAAACGCGCGGTTTGGCAGAATTGACGGCATTGGGCGTTGCAGAAGGCGCAGATTCGCGCACTTTTGCAGGTCTTGCTGGCTTTGGTGATTTAGTTGCAACTTGTGGATCTCCTCTAAGCCGAAATTACACTTTTGGGTCAAATCTTGGTAAAGGCATGAGCGTTGAAGAAGCAACAGCTGTGAGCAATGGTGTTGCAGAAGGCGTGCCAACTACAAGCGCAGTAGTTGCAATGGGCAAGCGTTTGGGCGTTGCGACTCCGCTCGCAAGTGCAATGGCTCGCGTGCTTGAAGAAGGAATCTCCTGCCAAGAAATGCTCGCAATGCTTTTCGACGACGACGTTTGCGAAGAGTAAGTAGCGTTTGCGAAAATAATCAAAACTAGTCCAAAATAATTAGAATAATTCAAAATATATAAAGGAAAAAAATGACGAAAAAGCGTGTAGTGTTCTTGTATGGCGGTAAGGCAGACGAACATTCGATTTCTTGCATATCCGCTGCTGGAGTGCTCAGTGCTGTAGACGAAAATCGTTTTGACATTGTGCGGATCGCAATCACAAAACAAGGCGAATGGATTGTTGGTGGTGAAGATCCTCGTAACTTCCACATGGAAGAGGGTGAGTTGCCAGTAATCACAAAAACCGCTGGAACGCGCGATGTTGTGCTTGACCCTGCCAAAGGCGCAGACGGATTTTTAGCCCGCGAAAATGACGGTACACTTACAAGTTTGGGTCATATTGACGCAGTTTTCCCAGTTCTTCACGGTCCAAACGGTGAAGATGGCACTTTGCAAGGCTTGCTAGAAATGATGCAAGTTCCATACGTTGGTTGTGGAGTGTTGGCTTCGGCTGCGTGCATGGATAAATACTATGCAAAGCAACTGTTTAAAGCTGCCGGAATTGATGTTGCTCCTGGAATTGCACTTGATGCGCGCAAGTTTGCAAGCGACGCGGAAAATCGCTTTGATGCATACGCAGAAGAAATTCTTGCTCAAGTTGAAGCAGCAAAACTCGAGTATCCGCTTTTTGTAAAGCCAAGCCGCGCAGGATCTAGCTTTGGAGTTACAAAAGTTGAATCGCGCGATGCTAAAGCCTTAGCAGAAGCTATTTTTGAGGCTTCAGAGCACGATTGGCGAGTGTTAGTAGAGCAGGGAATTGACGCTCGAGAAATTGAGTGCGCGGTTCTTGCAGCTCGCGACGGCGAAGAACCGAAAGCAAGCTGGCCTGGAGAAGTTGTGCTAGACAAGCGCGAGGCTGGTGAAGACCAGTTCTACGATTTTGACAGCAAATACATGGATTCCGCAGCTTCGCACGTTGAAGTTCCAGCAAACTTGCCAGCGGAAACTTTAGAGCGCGTTCGCAAAACGGCGCTTGCAGCGTTCAAAGCGGCAGATGGGCGGGGACTAAGTCGCGTAGATTCTTTTGTAACTAAAGATGATCGCGTAATTCTTAACGAAATCAACACGATGCCTGGATTTACGCCAATCTCCATGTATCCAAAAGCTTGGGAAGCAACTGGAATAAGCTACAGCGATTTAATCACAAAGCTTATTGAAGGCGTTTTGAAATAATTTAATCAACTGTAAAGCAGAAACAAAAGCAGAAACAAAAAGCAGCAATTAAATCAGCAGCAAAAGCAGCAATAAAAAGGAATAAGTATGCAAGATTTGCAAAATTCATGGCGCGACGACACTTATTTGTTAGCGCGCAAACGTCAAGGAACTATTGGCATGTCTTTATGCGTATTCCTCGTAGTTTGGATTGCTGTTGCCTATGTTCTTGGAGTCCTTTCTTCACAGTTTGTGCCTAAGAGCATGCTAAGCGACTCTCTTAACACATTACTTGTGTCGGATATTTCGCAGTATTTAGTCGCTTTGCCAATCGCAATGCTTATTATGCGCACTGTTCCTGCGGCAAAAACCCGACAATTCTCTATGAAATTTAGCCAATTTGGCGGATTCTTTGCTGTGTGCATACCGATTATGTACATTGGTAATATAGTTGGCGTTTTCCTAGCAACAGTTCTTAGCGGTGGCAAAGCAGAAAATCGCGTATCAGACACTATTGCAGCGGGAAATATGTGGGAAACCTTCATATTCGTGGTAATTCTTGCGCCAATTGTGGAAGAATGGCTTTTTAGAAAACAGCTGCTTTCTCGTTTGCGCGCGTACGGAGAAAAGCGAGCTATTGTATTTTCTGCACTTGCTTTCGCGCTTTTCCATATGAACATTTTCCAATTCTTCTACGCATTTGGACTTGGACTTGTTTTTGGCTACATTTATATTCGTACGTCCAAGTTGAGCTACAGCATATTCCTTCATATGATTGTGAATTTCCAAGGAAGCATAATTGCCCTGTGGCTGGAAAAGCAGCTGGTTGATGCAAGCGGAAATATGGTTGACGTAGAAAAGATGTCGCGTCAGGAATTAGCTAGCCTACCAACCGGTTTTATTCTAGCTGGAATTTATGGGATGTTTATGATTGCCATGCTTATAGTAGGCGTGGTTTTGCTGGTTCGTCGCCGCAAGTATCTCGTATTCTTCGATGCTCCGCAAGAACTTCCAAATAAAGTTGGAAACAAAGCATTGTACGGAACTGTTGGAGTAATAGCGTTTTTGATTATTTCAATACTTCTTAATTTGCTAATGTTATTTGCGTAAAAGCGAATAAAAAAT
>NZ_LWSR01000032.1:0-11569 GCF_001660745.1 Gardnerella sp. 26-12 | reverse complement strand
TAAGAGACAGCCTTTTATTTAATATTTAAACTTAATTAAAATTAAATAATTAAGCGCACTAATTTCACGCTTAATTTTGTGGTGTTTCAGCCGCCTTGAACTGCGCTAAGAATCTCGATTTGATTCCCATCACATATGACGGCTGATTCCCATTGCGAGCGAGAAAGCACATCGTCGCCAATTGCGACCGCTATACCAGGTCCTGCATCCGAACCATAACGTTGCGCAATAAGCTGAGCAACAGTTAATCCGTCTTGCACTTCAACAGTTTCACCATTGACTACGATTTGCATAATCTAACCTTTACTAACTAAAAGCTGAATTACTAAAAGTACTTTCTGCATCACACTTACGTCTATATTGGAACACTTCACACAATTCGCGGCGAAATCTAGCGAATTCACTGAAATTAGCGATTAGAAGCGTGCAGGATTGCAGCTCTCCAAGAAGCCCTTTTCCTTCTCAGTCAACTCTTGCTCAAGCACAAGTTTTGTAGTCAAAGAAGAGCCTAAAGCGGTGAGCAAAATGCCGTGACGGAAGTAACCGGTGGAAATCGTGGTGTGCGTCTTAGGATCAATGCCAATGAATGGCAAATCATCTGGAGTTCCAGGACGACCGCCAGCAGTAACCTCAGTAATCGAGCATTCCTGAATGCCAGGAAGCACGCTTGCGGCATCGCGAAGCAAGTCAAGCACGCCACCGACCTTTGGAATATCGCGGTCATCTTCGCGAGAAGTAGCACCGAGCACAAGCTCGCCTGTTTCCTTAGCGCGAGGAACCAAATAAACTGGACGATCATGCACAAATCCACGAACCACAGAGCTCAAAATTGGGCGCAAAGGCTCTGGAATAGTCATACGAATCATATCGCCCCACACAGCGCGAAGCTTAAGCTGAGGAAGCATATCCTTAGCACCCAAGCCGGATGCCAAAACTGTGTCTGGACCCAAATCGTCTGGAGTGCTTGCGCGACGCTCAATAACAACACCGCGCTTTTCGAGTGCATCAATCATTGCTGCAGTGAAAAGACGAGGGTTGATTTGATGGTCGTCCGGCACGCTTACAGCGCCAGCAATAGTTGGCGAAAGAGCAGGCTCAATCTCACGAAGCTTACTCACAGAAATATGCTCAGCTCTACGGCCGTAACGATGCTGCAAGTTTAGCAACTCGTTTACGTGCTCGTTATCTGCAGCGTCACCGCCAATTACGTAAGAGCCGCACTCTAAGTAGCCAGTTGGCTTATCGGTGTACTTTGCAACCGAATCAACCAATTCCTTATACATAGTTGCAGACTCAAACATAAGAGGATACAACGCTTCTTGCTGATATTGCATTTCTGCGGTAGGAGCTAACATGCCAGCAGCATGGTGAGAAGCGCCCGAGACTGGATCTGGATCAATTATGCTAACTTTTACGCCAGCTTCCGTAAGTCTCCACGCTGTTGCTAAACCAATAATACCTGCACCAATAATACGAATATTTCGCATAATACTCCTTCCCTACGGCGGCATTACCCGCATCAGGTTTACGGTCGGCTTTCGCCCTCTCAGCCTGTATAGAACAAGCTCCCGCGTTTCGTAGCTTTGACTTTCAAAACTGCGATTGTAAAGCTGTAATATTGCCAACTTTAGCGATATTACAAACGCTACAGATAGACGCAACGAAAATATGTGATTTTCGTCACACTACCGTGTAGTATTCTAGCACTTCTGTGAAAAATTGGTTAATTGAGATGGCATGTCAAATCGCAAAACTAAGCAATTTCGCTACTGACGCAGTACGGTTTCTGCGCGAGTAACGTATAACTCCGTTTTTTCGTTACTGGCGCAGACAGCGCTCGCGCGGATTACGCTCGCGCGCGAAACTCGCTTAAGTTGGAAGTCCACTGGACTTCCAACTTAAGCGAGTTTCCGCTCCGAGTTGCCTTCGCGCGCTACGCTCTATGCGCTCAGGCAGGTCGTCGCGCTCGCGCTGACGGAATTACTCAACCGAGCGCAGCAAAATCTCCTCAAGCGCGTGCTTTACCGAAACAGGCAGTGTGCAACGCCATTGCGCCCACTTAACTACGGAAGGCTGGTCGGTTGCGTAAGCGTTAAGCATATCAACGCTGTTGCGATACTTTTCTGCTTCCGATTCGTTCTCGTATTCAAGAGTTGAGATTTCAGCAATAGCACTTGCACTTCCGCCAGAATCTCGCACTGCATCAAAAGCCATTTCCTTGCCTCTGTACGGCACTTGCGCTTGAAGCAGGAATCGGTAAGCGTCGCCAACTTTAGGGTCGGCAGCGATTTGCAATCCACCGTCAACAATTACGCAAACTTCCGAACGAGCTGGCACGTCTTTCACAGAAACCGACAAGCTCAAAGTCGCCTCTTCGCCTTCGTAAGAAACCGCAAACTCGCTTGCGTTAAGCTCTCGGCTCCCAACAAACACGCGCACGTGAGCAAAATCTATGCAAGCAACTCCTCTAAATACAACGTTCCAGTTGCGTTTTTGCGGCACAGATTCTACGGCAGCATCACATCCTGCAACACCGGAAATAATAAATTGCGAAGAACCATTGCCGTCTCGCCACACAAAATTCATACGTGTATTAGCAGTATTTCCAGCAGACGCGGCAGCAAAATCGCCGTTATCTTCTCGCATCACAAATTCGCCGTCAGCTCCAGGGAATGCAAGAACTCGCAAAGCCCGCGGATTTTCAATGCTATTAACAGATTCAGCGGTCTCAGCACTACGCTCGCAATCTGCAACTTCCGGCAAAACTTGCAGAGGCACAATCGCTCCAGCGCGCGCAAAAGCCGGCACGCGGTCAAGTGAACGCCACGCTTCAAATCTGCGGCCATTCCAGCCGCGAGACACATACCTGCGTCCGTCAAACAAATCGTACCAATCGCCTTCCGGCAACCAAACTCCAGTACATCCGCGCAAAGCAGCCGCGTCGTTAGGCGAAACAATCGGCGATACTATAAGCTCGCTTCCAAAACGGTACTCGTTAGGAATTTCGTAAGCCATTCCAACTTCCGGCGACTGCCAGTACATTGGCTCAATAATCGGCCTGCCATCAAAAGCCGCGCGATAATTCATCGTATAAACGTATGGCAAAAGTTCCGCGCGCAAACGAAGCATCTTCACCATTGCTTCGCGAGTCTCCCGAGGGAAATTCCACGGCTCTTTTCCAGCGAATGGCGAGCAAGTCGAGTGCAAACGATTAATAGGACTAAACGCGCCGAAAGCGTACCATCGCGCTTCCAACTCGTTATTTCTAACGCCAAGCATGTGTCCGCCAATATCGTGACTCCACCATCCGTAGCCAATATTGGAAGCTGTAGAAGTGAAGTACGTTTGGAAAGCAAGCGAATCCCAAGTAGTAACGGTATCTCCCGAGAATCCAACTGGGTAGCGATGCGAACCAGGGCCAGCATAACGAGAGAACGTAATAGGCCAGCGACCTTCGCGCGCAGCGTCCTCATAATGCATGTGGTTCAGCATCCAAAGAGGATCCAAGCCAGGCTCGCGCGTCACTCCCCCCTGCTGCCAGTCAATCCACCAAAATCGCACACCTTCATCTTCCATACGATGATGCATCTTGAAGTAAGCCTTCACAAACTGCGGGTTCGTTAAATCAAATTCCACAGCTTTACCGCTCGCCGGATCAATGCCAGCATCTTGCGCAACTTGCGCATAATCTTTTTCAAACGCACGCACGCCGTCGCGCGGATGCAAGTTCAAAGTTGGAGACAATCCAGCAGCGTTAAGTTTACGCAAAAAAGCACGATGATCCGGGAAAAGTTCCTCGTTCCACGTATAGCCCGTCCAACCGGATCCATACTTCGGATCAACATCAGTAACATGCCAATCCATGTCAATAACAGCCGTGCTAAAAGGTATGCCTTCGCGCTTAAAACGATTATGCAATTGCAAATATTCGTCTTGACGGTAGCGATAGTAGCGGCTCCACCAATTGCTTAGCGCAAAACGTGGCAGCAGCGGCTGAGCGCCCGTAAGCTTATAAAAGTCTTGAATTGCTTGAATATAGCGGTGTCCGTAACCGAAGAAATACAAGTCCTTGTATCTACCTGATTGCTCGCTAACTTTTTGCGCACGCGACTTAACCCAAGCCCCATACGGGTTTGGTTTGCCATTTATTTCCTCAGCCGGAGCAATTTCGCAAGTTGCAGAATCGTCTAAAATAGACCATCCGTCGCGCGAAAGTATTCCTTTACCAAGTTTTACCGGGCCATTCGCCTGATCCAAAGTTCTAAAAGTTCCAAGAAGATTTCCCGGGCACGCGTCGCCGTAATGCCACGTATTAAACTGCGTGCACGGCACTCCGCGCACAACAATACTTAAACCTTCTTTGCTAAAAGCTTCGCAATTATAAGTAAGATGCAGCTTTTCAGTTTCGACTTCCAGCCATTCATTTTCGTTTGTGCGCGCACTAAATTGCGGCTGAGCGTCCGCGCTTTTGTGAGCAAAATTGCGGCAGATTACAGTTTGCGTAGGATTGTCAACAAACTTTCCATCATCGCTCCATTCAAGACGAATAAGCGAATCTGTAATAACCGTAATTCGCCACTTTTCGCCCTTAATTACCTGACTATCCTGCGCCTTTGCATTTGAATCAGTTGCGTACTTATAAAAAATTCCCAACTTGGAAGAGTCCATACTACTGCACATCTCTGCTGTTACCTTGCAACTTTGCTTATTAACAATTTTATGTATTATTTTATGTATTATTTTGTTTGCTTACAACTTATAACTTTAATGAATGTATACTGCAAACACTGACGCAATGATCAACATCAGCGGATACCACGCATACATAACACAACGGAACGTCGTCGAGTTTTTAGGACCATCACCATAAGGGCTACGATAATGCAACACAGCTACACCAATACCAGGTGTAAGCATCGACATAGCGCCGAACATTCCTGCAGTCATCTCCATAGTAATTTCGCGCTTTTTTAATAATTCAAAAAGAAGTACGAAAATAAGCAAAGTTACGCCGCCGAAGAAAATTCCATGCTGCACAAAAACTTTTCCTATCAAATTCCAAAGAAGACCCGCAATGATAAGCACGGTAATAGCAAAACCTTTACTAAATCCGCTTAAACGTTCCCTAATTGTATCTATACTCGAAAGTACGAATAGGGAAATAACCATTGCAAATACAGGATTTTGCGAACGCATGTCGAACAAACATTTTGAATTCACCAAATCGTATGGAACTTCGCAAACCACTGCTAAAATCAGCAATCTCAACATGTAAAGATTCAAATTATGCGTGTTATGGTATCCGCGTACTAGTATCCACGCATACCATGGCACTGCAGTCCAGCTTATAAATTCACAAACTAATATGACTGTCAATGCAAACATATTATTGGTTACTGTTCCGCCGAACATTCGTGCAATTACTGTGTTACTAAATGCACCTAGCATAAGCATAAAAGCGCCGAGCATTTTGAGTTTATTGAGCGTGATTCCAGTTTTTATGTTACGGTCAGCACGAATTGGTTTGCCGTTTGCATCAAGCATTTCCTTATTCGCGTTACCGCTATCACGCATTATTGCTTTACCACTATTAATACTCATTGCACGTCCTTGTTTATTTGCGCATACCTAGTTTATATAAACTTTATCCGTAGTCGCGTATCTACCTAACCTGTAATTTACATTCCAAACACTGCAAAACTTTGAGCGCCGAGTGTTAAGCAATCACCATCAACTGATATTTCTCCAATTTTCAGTAATGGATTGTAAGCAGATTCTTGCGTAAGATTCGCTAATGCTTCTAATGAAACTGTTTCACTATTTACACCTGGGTTCATAACCACAATGCTTCGTTCCACAGCTGATTCTCCTGCGCCACCTTTTGCGCAACGCTCGTAAGCAAAGCCGCGGCCGTCAACCGGAGCATACAAAACTCTCCAAGACGCGTCAGCTTGCAAAGATTTGCGACTATGGCGAAGCGCAATAAGCGAGCGCACCCACGAAAGGAAGGAATCTTCGCAATTAATTTGCGCAGAAACAGTTGGAATTTCACCACTTCCCACTGCTTGTTTTCGAGAATTTGCGCAAGTTCTTCCGTCTGCTCGCGCTTCAACAGGCAAGTATAATTTAGATTTTGCAGCCATTGAGAAGCCAAAATTCTTTGCATCGTCCCATTGCATTGGCGTACGAGTGCCCGTACGAGCGTAGCCGCCTTCTTTTGTTGGGATATCGCGATATTTCATGCCAATTTCGTCGCCATAGTACACGAATGGCACGCCTGGCATAGTGAGTATCATGCCGAAAGCCACGCGACGCTCACGATCGTCAAGACGCGGAGCAAGACGCGGCGTATCGTGATTGCATGTGATGAAACTAAAGTAGCCTTGATTACAGGTTGATTCATACTGCGGGCAGTAGTCGTCCAAGAATGGGCAAATGCTTCCGCCACCGTGCGCATTAAAGTAGCTGTGATCGCGCTCAGAATTGTTATCTAAAGCGTTATCAACGTCACGAAGTAAACGCGCATAACCATTAGGATTGCCATCCCAGCGCCAATTCAAATAGAAGTCCATGTCGAATCCTGCAGTAAGAGCCTGACGCGGTCTGCCCCATTCGGACACAAAAGCAGCCTGCGGATACTCTTCTTTTACAGTGCCAAGCATTTCCTGCCATGCGCGAATTGTATTGTCTTTTCCAAGGCTTCCTTCGCCATTATTGTCATCGTTTTTTACAAGCGAATCAGCCATATCGACTCGGAAGCCATCCGCACCAAGCGAAAGCCAAAATCGCATAATATCAACTATTGCAGCGCGAGTTTTTGCCGCTTCTTTGGAATCTGGAGCGGATTGCCAAGCTCGATCCCTATGTGCAAAACCGTAGTTTAATGCAGGCTGACATTTGAAGAAGTTTAGAATATAAGTGGCGTCACGCTCAGTTTCACCGCCAATAAACGGCATAGAATAGCCGCTAAACGCACTGTCTGTCCAAATATATCGCTTGCTAAACTCGTTTTCTTCAGCTTTCGAACTTTCGCGGAACCATTCATGTTCTTCACTAGTGTGACCTGGCACTAAATCAAGCAATATGCGGATTCCTTGATTGTGAGCTTCACTAAAAAGCTGCTTTAAATCTTCGTTCGTTCCGTAACGCGCAGCTACTTTTTTGTAGTCGCGCACGTCATAGCCCGCATCTTTAAAAGGCGAGTCATAGCAAGGATTAAGCCAAATTGCGTTGCAACCAAGCGATTTTACATAGTCTAACTTTTCGATAATTCCTTGAATATCGCCTATGCCATCGCCATTGGAATCACAAAAACTTTGCGGATAGATTTCGTAAAAAACCGCGTCTTTAAGCCACTGAGCATGATCGTATAATGCCATTATTTCACCCTTCTAGCGTTGTGCTACTTAGTTTACACGCAACCACTTGAAAAAATTTATAGGGTTAAATATACAGATTAACCCGCCACTCATTTGCAAACGACACGATATCCGTGTATACTACACAGTGCTTACGAACGGATTTGTGAGACTTGTGACGCTGCTCTACGCAGCAATCGCGATGTTGCGCCACAACGGAGTCCGTTACTACGCCACCAAATGATATGCCAATTTTTGGCATGATATAGGAGGTCAAGGATGACGAATATTAAGAAGATGCTGGGTGCAGGTCTTGCAGTTGCTACTTTGTTTGGATTTGCAGCTTGCGGTTCAAGCACTAACAATAGCACTAAGAAAGCTGCTGATTCAGCACCTGTTCAGCTCACCGTTTGGGGTTCTGCTGACGATCAGAAAGATGGCGGCTGGATTAAGACTGTTGAAGCAGAATTCAAGAAGGAAAATCCAAACGTTACTTTCAAGAACGCTGTTGTTGAACCACCAGACGCTGCTAAGGCTGTTAAGCAGGATGCTAAGGCTGCTGCTGATGTGTTCCTCTTCCCTAACGATCAGCTCGGCGACTTGGTAAAGGCTGGAGCAATCGGCGAATTAAGCGATGACGCCACAAAGCAAGTTAAGGAACAGAACGAAGATACTTTGATTAAGTCTGTTACCGCTCAGGACGGTAAACTTTACGGCGTTCCTTACACCGGCAACACTTGGTTCATGTACTACAACAAGTCCAAGTTCTCCGCTGATGACGTTAAGTCCCTCGACAAGATGCTTGAAAAGGGCAAGGTTTCATTCGATCTTGCTAATGCTTGGTATCTCCCAGGCTTCTACCTCGATGGCAATATGACGCTCTTCGGCGAAAATGGAAACGATGCTAAGGCTGGCATGAAGCTCAGTGATAAGGCTGCTGAAGTTACCAAGTACATTGCAACAAAGCTCGTTGGAAACGAAAAGCACTTCGTACTTGATGGAAATGGTCGCGGCTTGGCTGGCTTGAAGGACGGCTCCGTTGATGCAATGTTCTCCGGTTCTTGGGATGCAGCCAAGGTTAAGGACGCCTTGAAGGATAACTATGCTGCAGCTGCTCTTCCAACCTTCAAGACTGAGTCTGGCGAGCACCAGATGAAGTCCTTCGCTGGTTCTAAGGCTGTTGCTTACAACACCAACACCAAGTCTCCAGAGATGGCTGCTAAGTTCGCTGCATTCTTGGGCTCCAAGAAGTCCCAGCAGATTGCTTTCGAAAAGGAAGGTGCAATTCCTTCTGACAAGTCCCTTGCTGACAGCGTAAAGGCAGAGCCAGCTGCTGTTGCTCAGATGGAAACCATTGCTAAGACTTCTGTCTTGCAGCCAGCAATTCCTGAAATGGGTAAGTTCTGGGATCCAGTTCAAGCATTCGGCACTTCTATCTCCACCGGTAAGATTACTGGCGATAATGCTGCCGCGCAGACCGCAGAATTTGCTAAGGGCTTAGAGAAGTAAGTAAACAAAACTTACTCTAGCCAACAAATCTAAATAGATGCATAAGCAGTGTTTTATGCACTTTGAGTAAAACAATGCGCCCCAGCCCCCGCTCCGGCAAGGGGTGGGGCGCATTGTTTATCTTCTACAAAATAATTTTGTTTACATGAAAGGCATGTCATGACTGGCACGACATCCACAAAGCGAGAAAGACGCCAGAAGAAGACGTCAACTGCAGAACGCTTTGCTCCTTCACCTTATTCACTGAAAGAGGCTGCAAAACATGCGGACATTCTTTCATGGATTTCTGTTGTCATATTTGGCTTTGGCAATTTTGTCCGCAAGCAATACATCAAAGGCGTTATATTCTTAGCGTGCGAAGCAACTTTATTCGTATTCTTATTTACAATTGGATTGGATTATCTTCCAAAACTCAACACTCTTGGCACAGTAGAACAGGGCAGAGTTAAAGTCAACGGATTCTGGCGATACAGTGCAGGCGATAATTCTGTAGAAATTTTACTGTATGGAGTTATGTCGATATTAGCGATTGTATTGCTTGTATATCTGGCAACTCTCGCTCTTCGCAGCGCGTACAAAGCGCAATCTGTAATGGCAGACGGCAAGAAGCCACTTAATTTCATTGATGATGCTAAGACTCTTCTTGACGAAAAAGCACACGTCGGTTTTATGACTCTTCCAACTGCTGGCATTGTGTTATTCACAATTTTGCCATTGTTCTTCATGATTTCTATGGCTTTCACAAGCTATGACGAGAATCATCAACAAAAATTCAGCTGGATTGGGTTAGACGTTTTTTCTCAATTCTTAACCGGAAAAAGTGATTTAATTAAAGCTGACGTATTCTTTGACGTATTAATCTGGACTCTTGTTTGGGCATTCCTTGCAACCTTCCTGAACTTCTTCCTCGGCATGTTCATTGCAATGATAATCAATAGAAAGTCCACTCGTCTTAAGGGATTGTGGCGAACTTGCTTCTCCCTTACAATTGCAGTTCCACAGTTTGTTTCATTGCTTATTATGAACAATATGCTTAGCCAGAACGGTGTTATTAACATTGTCTTTAAGCAAAACGGTTGGATACATCAGGAACTTCCTTTCCTTACGGATGTAACTTGGGCTCGAGTGACGGTAATTCTTATCAATCTTTGGGTTGGTATTCCATTCACCATCATGCAGATTACAGGTATCTTGCAAAACGTTCCTGCAGAACTTTACGAAGCTGCAGAGCTCGATGGCGCAGGTTGGTGGCAACGTTTCATGAACGTCACAATGCCGTACATCATCTTTGTTATGACTCCATATTTGATTACTACCTTTACTGGCAACATCAATAACTTCAACGTTATTTACCTCTTAACAAAAGGTGGTCCAGCAAGTAGCAAAGTCAACAGTGCAGGCGGCACCGACTTGCTTATCACATGGCTCTACAAGTTGACTGTTGACCAGCAAAACTACAACGCAGGTGCAGTAATTGGTATTTTGACATTCATGGTGCTTGCTGTCGTAGCACTGATTACGTATCGCAACTCTGGATCTTACAAGAATGAGGAGGGATTCCGGTGAGTGATAAAACTACAACTAAGAACGAAGAAGCTGTTGTAAAGAGCACTCGTAGTGTTTCTTTCCTTAAAGATCAACATGTCAGAAGAGTAATTGGAGATACTTTCTCACATTTGTTCTTGCTGGTGTTGTCAGTTATTTGGCTGATTCCAATCTTGTGGGTTTTGTTAGAAAGCTTCAACAAGAACACTGGTTCCTATCAGAAAACCTTCTTCCCAACTGAATACTCACTAAATAACTATATAAAGTTATTTACCGATACCGATGACATTAATTTCCCACGAATGTTCCTCAACACTTTGATCGTGTCAATTTTCGTGTGCATTATTTCTTTGGTGTTTGTGTTAGCAGTGTCCTTCTGCATGTCTCGTCTCCGTTTCAAAGGGCGCAAGACATTCATGAATCTTGCTCTGATTCTTGGTATGTTCCCAGGTATCATGGCTGTTATTGCTATCTACTTCATTTTGAAGGCTCTTGGTTTAACAAAAGGTTCGATTGTATTAATCGCACTTATTATCGTTTATTCTGCAGGTAGCGGTGCTGGCTTCTACATTATGAAGGGCTACATGGATACTATTCCAAAGTCTTTGGATGAAGCTGCATACTTGGATGGATGCACAAAGTGGCAAGTATTCTGGAAGATTATTGTTCCAATCTGCAAGCCTATGATTGTATTCCAAGCAATTACTGGATTCTTGGGACCATGGCTAGACTTCGTTATGGTGAAGACAGTAGTGAGAGACAATAAGGAAAACTACACAGTTGCTTACGGATTAATGGAGATGCTTACCAAAAAGTATCTACCTGATTGGTACGCTGCATTCGCGGCAGGTGCTGTGTGCATTTCCATACCAATCGTAATCCTGTTCATTATTATGCAGCGCTTCTACGAAGAGTCCATGTCTGGCTCCGTTAAAGGCTGATAATTTACAGGATATAAATCTACTGAAGGCTGAGACGCTTTCGAGCGTTTCAGCCTTCTCTTTCGCTAGACAACACGAACACATAAAAAATAAAAAATAACTTAACACACTCGCCGTTTGACTTAATACGATAATGGCTATCGCATAAACCCTACCGTGTTTAGCCAAATAGTGCCGCAAAACATAAAAAACTTGATAACAGAACAATAAGTAAAT
>NZ_LWSR01000031.1:0-11846 GCF_001660745.1 Gardnerella sp. 26-12 | reverse complement strand
ATATTATATTTTACACTCGCAAAGTTGCGTGCAAGACTTCAGCAGCATCCGTAATCTTCTTACGAACTTCTTCCATCTCTTCGCCAGAAAGTGTTCTATCATTTGCTCGGAACGTTACGGAATAAGCAAGAGAACGCAAACCTTCTCCAAGCTGCTCACCCTCATACACATCGAACAACTCAACAGATTCAAGCAAATCTCCAGCAGACTTTTCAATAGCAGACTGCAATTCATTCGCTTTCAACTCAATTGGTGCAGTGAAAGCGAAATCTTGCTTTACAGGAGGGAAAGTCGAAATTGGTTTAGCTTGAACAGGCTTCATAATCATATTCTTAAACAATTCAGTTAAATCAAGCTCGAATGCTGCAGAATGCTTAGGTAAATCTAGCGCTTCACAAACATGTGGATGCAATTCGCCAACAACACCGAGATTGACGCTTGAACCATCTTCAGCAAGAACACAAACTTGAGCACTACGACCAGGATGCCAAGAAGATGGAGCATCTTGAGCTTTAAACTGTTCGAGAATGAACTTAACACCAATTCTCTTACCAACTCGCTGGAGTGCTTCAACAGCATCGCTCCAATCAACATCTCTATGAGTACCAAGCCAACCAGTTTCTTCAGCATGACCAGTTAGCAAAGCAGCAACATGCAAAGGTTGTTCCGGTAATCCAGCATCCAACGCAGCAAGCTCAGCATTAGAAGGTCTAACAGAACCAGGTAATGCAGGAATTGCAGGAGCATTTGGATCACTAAAGTACACATGACCAAGCTCATACATGGAAATATCTGTTAAACCACGATGAAGATTGCGTCGAACAGTACCAGCCAAAGTCATCAAAACAGAACGACGAAGCCAAGGCCTGTCTCCAGCTAAAGGATTAGCAATACGAACACTTACTTCAGCAACTTCATCCACATTTTGACGGAAAGCTTTAATATCTTCCTCACCAACAAATGGATAGCTTAAAGATTCAACAAAACCAGTTTCCGCTAACTCATAAGCAATAGCTCGTCTAGTTTGCTGTTGCGCAGTTAAGCCAGTTCGACCAGTAACAGGAACAGCAGGAACCTTAACAGGAATCTCATCATATCCAACAAGTCGAGCAATTTCCTCTACTAAATCGCAAGGCTCATTCAAATCAGGACGCCAAGTTGGAGGAAGAACGGAGAAGGATCCATTGCCACCACCAGCAACAGAGCAACCAATATCGGTAAGAATATCGCTAATGCGATTCAAATCAACATCCAAACCGGCAACTCGCTGCACTTCATTAGCTTTAAACACAATCACATTTCGCGACTGAGTATTATTGACATCACACGGCGATGTAGATGGCTTAGCTCCACCAAACTGTTCCAAAAGATTTGCAGCCATTTGTGCAGCTGCTGGCTGCAATTGGGTATCAACGCCACGCTCAAAACGACGAGAAGCCTCAGAAGGAATCTTATGTCGACGAGCAGTACGAGCAATTGAAACGGGATCAAAGTGAGCTGCCTCAATCAAAATATTTTTCGTTTCACTCGTAACTTCGCCATACATGCCGCCCATAACACCTGCCAAGCCAAGCACGCGTGAACCATGGTTTCCACGAGGAGAATCGCAAATAACTAAATCCTCAACATGCAATTCATGATCTTTGCCATCCAAAGTCGTAAGATGTTCGCCCTCATGTGCACGACGAACTACAATTGGACCTTCAATTTTGTCTAAATCATAAGCATGAAGAGGTTGACCCAAATCAAGCATGACATAATTAGTGATATCAACAGCAAGAGAGATACTGCGCATACCTGCACGCGTTAAACGACGCTGCATCCAACGTGGGCTTGCACAAGTGGAGTCAAAACCGTGTACAGCACGCGCATAATATCGATCACAACCAGGTACACCATGAATTGGATTAGTATCTTCAATACTCACGTCAATATCTGAAGTCTTGTGACCTTCATCATTAATTTGCGATACCTGCTCATTCAACTTTGAAACAGGATCCGTATAAACAGTACCAGTTGAATGATGATATTCACGAGCAACACCACGATAAGAGAAAGCATATCCACGATCAGGCGTTATGTTAATCTCCAAAATCGGCTTATTAAGATGCAACAACTCCATTACATCGTCGCCAGGCTTCAACTCATCATATTCAGCCTTAGAGAAGCCATATTCACGCAACAAAATAATGCCATTGTGGCTATCTCCCAAACCAAGCTCACGCTCTGAAGCACACATACCGTCAGAAATATGACCGTAAGTCTTACGCGGCTCAATCTTAAATTCTCCAGGCAGAACAGCACCAGGAAGAGTTACAACAACCTTTTCACCAGCAGCCATATTAGGAGCACCGCAAACAATGCCACGAGGAACTTTCTTGCCGTTCTCGTCAACATCGTTGTATTTATCTCCAACATCAACATGGCACCAATTAATAGTTTTGCCATTTTTCTGCGGTTCAGGAGTTGCATCAACTACGTAACCGACAACAATTGGACCGGTAACTTGAGAAGTATGAATTTCTTCTTCCTCTAAACCAACACGAACTAAATCTTTAGCAAGCTGTTCGTAAGTTAAACCTTCTGGCACTTCAACATGATCTTTGAGCCAGTCAATATCTACCATTGGCATGAGTTTTACTCCCCCATTACAAACTGTTCACTGAAGCGCTTATCGCCTTCAACCAAATCATGCATATCGTTAATATCGTGACGAAGAAGCAGAGTCCTCTCCAAGCCGACACCAAAAGCAAAACCGGTATACACTTGTGGATCTAAACCTGCAGACTTCAACACATTAGGGTTAACCATTCCGCAACCGCCCCATTCAATCCAGCCTGGACCGCCCTTTTTATCTGGGAACCAAAGATCCAGCTCAGCACTAGGCTCAGTAAATGGGAAGTAGCTTGGTCGCAAGCGGCTCTTTGCATCTGGACCAAACATCGCAACAGCTAAACGATCGAGAACACCCTTTAAATCAGCCATTGTTAAATGCTTATCTACAGCCAAAGCTTCACATTGATGGAAAACTGGAGTATGCGTTGCATCCAGTTCATCAGTGCGGAACACTCTACCAGGAGAAGCAATATACAGAGGAACTCCACGCTCAATTAACGCACGTACTTGATCAGAAGAAGTTTGCGTGCGCAAAACCATGTTTGAACCAACAAAGCCTGCAGCATCCTTAGCTTGATTACCCTGAACGTAGAAAGTATCTTGCATTTGACGCGCAGGATGATCCGGACCAAAGTTCAATGCATCAAAATCAAACCATTCAGTTTCAACTTCTGGACCTGCAGAAATCTGCCAACCCATAGACACAAAGAAGTCTTCAAAATCCTCAATAATACGAGCAATAGGATGACGAGCACCTAAAGGCTTACGATTAATTGGAAGAGTCATATCTACAGTTTCTGCAGAAAGCATGTTAGCCTCTTCAACAGCTTTAATTCGCTCTGTAGCTTCTGCAAAAGCTCGACCAAAATCAGCTCGCAAAGTTGACATCACCTTGCCAACTTCCTTCTTTTGATCCGCAGGCAAAGAACCAATTGCTTTACTTGCAACAGTCATCACTGACTGCGCGCCAGCATACTTAGTTTTAACAGCCTTCAGCTCTTCCATAGTTTGAGCAGCTGTAACGCTAGCAATACCTTCTTTTACTGCTTTACTTACAGCTTTAATATCGAATGGCTTATTATCGGTCACAGCACCTTTCCTATCTGTGTTATACGTATATTCATTGTTTATATACGCTATTGCAAAATATTGCCCAAAGCTATATTTTTCGCTCATGACTCGACATAGCCAAGCCCATAAGCATTACTGCTGCACTTGTTGCAAGGTTCATTGATTCCGCTTTTCCATATATTGGAATTATTGAAATATCGTCAACCTGCTGCAATACTTCTTTAGGTAAGCCTCTAGCTTCATTACCAAATAAAATAGCCAAAGAACTGCTAATAACCTCGGAATTGACTAAAATTTTTGGAAATGGCACAGGTTTAATCTTGTCAGTTCCGTAAATATCAGCTGCAATAACTCGAATATTTGCTTTTGCAGCGCATTCGAACCAGTCTTGAACGCTTAATTGCACTACAGGAAGATGAAATAGTGAGCCAGCAGTCGAACGCACAAGCTTAGCATTCCAACGACTTACGCAATCATCAACAAAAACAACAGCATCGCATCCAGCAACATCTGCAACACGAATAATAGCACCAGCGTTGCCAGGATCTCTTACCTGCCAGCAAGCTGCAATACGAAGAGGCTTAAAATCGTTTTTTACTTTTACTTGTGCTGATTGCTGTAAATTTTTAAACTCACTAAAATAAATATCGTCCAAAGATTTCGAATTAGCAACCGCAACAATTCCCTGTGAATCAGCACTAATTTTTTGCATAATATTCGACTCAACAGGATGAACATAACAAGATCGAGATAAAGCTTCTTTAACTATTTCCCGCAAAGAAGAAAATTGTGAACTTTCCTTTTCATTACCTTCACAAGCATCTTTAGTAACATAAATATCACATAACGAATCTGTGGCATAACGTACAGCTTCACGCACACTTTGCGGACCTTCAACTAAAAAACGCTGCAAATCATGCGACTTTGCGCGACCTAAAGAAACGAGTCTGCGCACGCGCTCACTGTGAGTATTATCAATTAGTTCTTTTAACGGCATAAATATAACTTTACTTCAAAAACAATTACGACACAGGAAATACGCATTCACGTATTTATGCAAACTTGTCACGTTCTTTGCAACAAGACTTATAAGCAAAACCTATAAACTCTATTCATGATGCTCTGACGCACTAGAAGTTGTATAACCCTTAGGCTCAAGCTGGAAAGTAGTGTGAGAGACAGAAACAGGAAAATGCTCGCGCAAGCAGTCCTGAAGCTGGGAAAGCACTTGAGAGCATTGAGACATTGTCATATTAGGATCCACAACAACATGTGCCATAAAAATCGGCATACCAGTAGAGACAGTACTAGCGTGCAAATCATGAACTGCAAGAACATGAGGAACATGCTCTAGATGTTCACGAACTTTGTTTAAATCAAGACCTTCAGGAGTCTGCTCAAGAAGAACCTTAACAGCATTCTTAAGAAGCTTTAACGCACGAGGAATCATAAGAAGCGCAATAATACCGCCAGCTAAAGCATCAAAACCTGCCCAACCTGTACTCATCATTACAATAGCTGAGACTACAACTGCAACAGATCCAAGAGCATCGTTCATAACCTCAAGAAAAGCAGCACGCATATTCATATTGTCTTGCGATTGAGACATAAGAATTACAAGAGAACCTAAATTCGCAGCTAAACCAAGGATACCAAAGAATAGCAGCTGATTTACATCGTGAATGCCTTGATGGCCACTACCAAAAAGACGCATTCCAGCTTCAACAAGAGCATACACTCCTACAAGCAGTAAAATAAGAGCTCCCGCAGCAGCTGTAATAACCTCAAGACGCGCCCAACCCCACGTGCGCTTACTATTTGGACGACGACGCATAAGAATTGCAGTAACTGTTGAAGCTGCAAGAACCGAAATGTCTGTAAGCATATGACCTGCGTCTATAAGAAGCGACAAGGAATTGGTTATGAAAGAACCAATTACCTCAGCAAAGAACACAGTTGCAGTAAGAGAAAGCGTAAGAAGCAAACGATGCTGATGTGCATGACTTGCGTGAATTGCTTCTGCTTGGGAAGCTGCGTTGGCATTATTGTAATTAGTATCGGAAGAGTTGACATTTGCATTCACACTGCTTGAGCGTGAACCAGTGCCGTTAGTTTGAATTACATCGTTATGATTATGCACTTTCCAACCTCCTAAAATATTAAAATATTTGGGCGATATCGTTTCTCAATATCATTCGCATTTTGCCTTATACGCAATGAACCCCAGCCTAAGCCGGGGTTCACTATTATCAATTACTTTGTCTATAACTATGTAATCACAAGCTGTCAACATGCACGCATTATGGGTTATAGGTAAAACCAACAGAAAAGCAAAAGGCGCCACACAGCTAAAAACTGTGCAGCGCTTTGTTTGTGCCTCCGGTGGGACTCGGACCCACAAGCCCGTAAGGGCGTCAGATTTTAAGTCTGATGCGTATGCCAATTCCGCCACAGAGGCAGCAATCACTTATTATGCCATATATCTAAGCAAAGAACAAGCTCAGCGTGTGGCGAGTAACTTTCTTCCCAAATCAAGCGTAATTCCGTCAAGCAAACCATGCTCACTTGCAACAAACGTATCCAAAACCCCACCGTGATCCTCATACGCAGCTTTTGCTAATCTCTCCAACACACGGCTCCAAATCACTGCTCCACCGCCGACAACATCCACACGCCCTGGGTGAATCGTCGCATACGTGCGCCTGCAGTCCCTAGGCATACGCAAAAAGCGATTATTAACAGCATAAGCCTGCTCTAATCCAATATGCACACCATCGACAGCAGTATGATCATAATGCTGCAATCCCATAGTCAAAGCAGCCATAGTTGTCACAGTTCCAGAAACGCCAATAATAGTACGAGCTCGCCCTGCAGGGACAACTTTGAAAGCATCATCAATATGCTTGTCAATATCTTCAATCGCAGCTTGAATTTCCTCTTCCGTAGGAGGATCAGTATGCAAATGCCTTTCAGTCATTCTAACAGAACCAACATTCATGGAGTATGCTGCAGAAACCTTGTGCGCCGGCAAGCAGTCCCCATCCCCTCCAAGCACTAACTCAGTAGAACCTCCACCTAAATCAACTACGAGATACGGTGGCTGCAACTCATCGCGAGACACAACGCTTGTTGCACCAAGGAAGCTAAGAGCTGCTTCTTCAGTACCACTAATAACTTCAGGACGAACACCAAGCTCATCAATCATCATTTGTTCAAAAATCTCACGATTTTCAGCATCTCGTGTAGCTGAAGTTGCCACAAAACGAATCGCATCAACTGGATGTTCTTTCAAAACTTGCGCAAATTCGTGCGCAGCATCCCTCACTCGCTCCAAAGCGTCATCTGCGAAACGATGAGTTTCGTCAATTCCCTGACCTAGTCTAACAACGCGAAGCATACGAGGTACAATATCTTTCATTCCATGCTCAGAAACTTGCGCAATTTTTAGTCGAATAGAATTCGTACCACAGTCAATTGCGGCAACCTGTACTGTTTTTTCTGCACAAGTAGTCGTGTCGCTTTTCACAGCTTCGCCCTCTGCAGTTTTATCTTTTGCAATCGTTTCGTCTTCCACAACAACTTCCGTTTCAGTAGCATATGCATCATCGCTCCACGGAGTAGTACAACGGCACACGTTAGGATCAAACTCATCTTTAATGCGCTCTAGTACCATGTCACCAATCGGATTTACACCTTTGCCCATTACCAATGTTTGCGCGAGCAAAGCATGCAAGCATTTAACACGAACTGGCATTCCACCAGCGCTCATCTGACTAATATGCTCTTCACTATCCCCCAAAGACACAGCTAATTCATGACGGAATTCCAAATAATACTTATGCGCACGCTCATATTGTTTCTTCAGATCTTCGTCCGATTGTAATAGCTCGTTATATTCTCGCATAATACCGTCTGCTTCTACGCGAGACACCGCTTTTACAGCTTCAGGACTGGTAAGGTAGCATGTAGTTGGGAATGGTGTGCCATCTTCTAAGCATGGTCTAGTAATAACAGCAAGAGGTCTACCACAAACGCAACGCGCACCAACAGCTACCATTCCTCTAGGGAATCTTCCAAGTTGCTTTTCAACAATTGTACGCTCAGCATCACTTGCAGSTGTAGTAAATAAACGTTTCACAGCTTCTTCTGGAATATATTTCTTATTACTGTTCTGCATTTTATCTGAACTTTCTTGGCTGTTAGCCATGCGTTTCTACTCCTGTTAAAGCTGTTTTACAAATAAATAATCTTTTACTTTATCAGTTTATATATTTTATCAGTTTATATGTTATAAGGATGGCACAGTATCTGGTTTGTCTGCTTTATGTATTGCATACATTAAGTCACTATACCAAGGCAAGACTGAATGAGTCTTAGTTTCGCTATTTTCTTGAGCAAATTCATTCGGAACTTTTCCAGTTACTGCTTCAGGATGCTCTACGCGAACAGCCTGCTCACCGGGAAAAATAAAGCCGAGACGATCTCTAGCTTGAGCGGTAACGTATGCTTTGTCTTTCCATCGGTCAATATTATTATCCAACGTACGTTTTTGTTCACGTAAATCACTTTCTTCACGCTGAAGTGCATGAAGCTCAGATAAGCTTAACGCATAATTTCTAACTGTTGAAATGCACTCAATTGAACCAACAGTAACTACAAAAACCATAAATAAAAACACAAGTGGTCCTGAAAGTAGTCGACGCTGTTGCAATGGTGCTACATCTTCACCTAATGCTGTTTTACGACGCTTTTTCATAACCATACTCTCTAAATTACTTGATGTATTCGACGTGAAAACATCATACATTCCGCTAGTATCTTACGCGCTTTTAGATGCAAAATGCTGTTGTGCCACATTTACAGTCACGCTACATTTACAGTAACTCACATTTATTCGTTATTAAAATTAAAAAAAAACTGACGAACAAAACTGCAAMAAAATATTCAANATCCTAATCCGGGATCTTCAGATCCTAATCAAACTTTCATGATTCTTATTCTGGATAATAAAACCAGCGTTACTTTGCCTCACAGCGGCGATATGGGCAATCCACCTCATCCTAGCGATGCGACCATGATGGCGTTTGATGATGGTAGTCAAGCTAAACAAATCATGGAAAAGTATGTGAATAAGAAAGTTTATGTAAGTTTTATTGTAAATGATGGATTCTTCCCTTCGGACACTGGATTGCCTTTAGGCGAGCCTCATTTGTGCAATCTAAAAGTTATTGAATAGCTATTGTTCAATTAGAAATAGTTGAAGTAGCTGTGGTAGTTGCACTGGTTGCAATAGTTGCTACAAATAAAATAAAGACCCCACATTTATTTGTGGGGTCTTTTGTTATTTTGCTTTTGTTATTTTGTGAAAAACTATTAAAACGTAATTAAAATCAACAAATTCTAGAAAATAAGTTTGCTAAAAATCTGATTTTAGAAAGTAGACGCGTAGACTTCGGCAATTGCAGCTTCGTCCATATGCATGTAGGAGTTCTTCAAAAGTCGCTGCTGTTCTTTAACAACGCTTGAAGCCCAGCTTTGAATCATATCCTCGCTCATGCCATACTCGTGAAGCCTATGCTTAGGAAGAATCGTGTTAAGCACTTCGTCAAGCTTGTCTAGTACGTCTGCCTTCTTGCATTCTAGAATATTTGCCATGAAGTCGAAAAGCTTAGAAAGCTCAGTGTTTTCTGCGTTATTCTCGTTAGCGTCGTGCTTAGCATAGCATCTCAAAACGCTTGTAAGAAGCGCAGCATTCGTCTCGCCGTGAGCCACGTGGAAAGTGCCGCCAAGCGGATAAGCCATAGCGTGCACGCAACCGCAGCCAGCGTTACCAAACGCAATGCCAGCGTAAAGACTTGCTGAAACCAAATCGCTTACAACTTGGCTTTTTGTGCTGCTGCCTTCCTCCACAACTCGCATATAACTTTGCAAAATAAGTCCGCAAGCCTTGTAGCTAAACATTTTTGTAAGCTCTGTTGCAATAGGAGAAAGTGCGGACTCAATCGAATGTGTAAGAGCGTCAATAGAGCTGGTTGCAAAAACGTAATCCGGTAGGCTCTTTAACAATTCCGGAATAAGAACCGCGTCCGTAGCGTAGCAAGCATCGTTTGCCAAACCTTTCTTGGTATTGCGCTTAGTAAGCGAGAACACGGCAACGTTCGTAACTTCAGAACCGGTTCCGCAAGTAGTTGGCACAAGAATAAGATCAGCGCCTTTTTGTGCAGGAATCTTGCCGTCGACCAAGTCTTCAAGCGGGCTAGTTTGTTTCAACGCACAAACCTTCGAAATATCCAAAACAGTGCCGCCACCAATGCCAATCACGCGCTTTGGAGTTGTGTGAATGTCGCTAACGATTGCATCAACCATTGCATCGCTCGGCTCACCCTTGCCGTATTTCTCTTGGAAAATAACGTCGCAATCAAGATTCAAATCACCAAAATAAGGCTCCCAAATGTATTGGTTTGTAATAACCAAATCACCCTTACCGAGCTTGAATTCTTGCGCAAAGTCGCGTGCTTGCTCGAACTTATGAATAGTTGGTTTAATAGAAAGCTGCTTCATCCTAGACTCCTTTGTTTTAATCTGCATGTCTTACGCTAATATGCGCGTCGTGTGCGCGCTTTTGTGCGCGGATGATTAAAAAACCAAGCAACTGCTCCATTATAGAACAGATTGCTTGGTTTAATAAATGCGATTTAAGCTAATAGCAGAAGCTAATCGCAGAGATTAATCATCAAAGATTACAGATATTAATCATCCCTTCAACAAAGCAGTGTAAGCAGCCATCGTAATGTAGTTGTATGGCTGGTTGAAGTGAGGCATGAAGAAGATGTCGCACAAAGCAAGTTCCTTAATCGTGACTTTCTTCTGAATAGCCAGCGAGAACAGGTGAATTGCGGCAGACATATCGTAGTTAGAAGCCAATTGGCAACCAACAATAACCTTCGTATCCTTCTTGTAAACGATGCGAATCTTCACCTCTGGATTCTCAACTTCCATAAACGCAGGCTTTTGAGTATCTTCGAAATCAACGTAATCAACATCCATGCCCTCTTTTTGAGCGGCAGTTAAGCTCAAGCCGGTGCAAACAAGCTTGTAGTCGTAGATCATCATTGCGCTAGAACCTTGCACGCCCTCGGTTTCTACAGGAGTTCCGCAAACGTTGTGACCTGCAATCAAGCCGCTTCGAACTGCGTTAGTAGCGAGCGCAATGTAGTTTACGCGGTCTCGAGCGTTGTCGTAGATTGTAGCGCAGTCGCCAATTGCGTACACGTCCGGATCGGAAGTTTGCTGCTTCTTGTCAACGAGGAAAGCGCCATTAGCATACTGCTTTAAGTGATCTTTGCCGAGCGCAACGTTTGGGTGGAAGCCAATAGCGCAAATCACCATGTCTGCATCGTAAGTGCCTTTGCTTGTTTTAACAGCCTTGACTTCAGTGTCTCCAACAATTTCTTCAACAGTTTGACCAAGTTCAAACTTAATGCCTTTATCTTCCATAATTTGCTTCAAATTATCGGAAAACTCTGGGTCAAAGTAGCCGTTAAGAATATGGTCTTCCATGTCAATAAGAGTTACGTTCTTGCCAAGGCGCTTAAAAGCTTCTGCGAGTTCCACGCCAATGTAGCCTCCGCCAAGAACCACGACGTTACGGAAATCGCGCTCTTGAAGCTTAGCGATAACAGTTTGAGCGTTCTGGAAAAGCTTTACCATTTGCACGTTTTCCAAGTCAATGCCCTTAATGCGAGGCCTGTTTGGAAGGCTGCCGGTAGCAAGAACCAGCTTGTCGTAAGAATCGTGAATAACAGTGCCGTCTTTAAGTTCGACTGTTACTTCTTTCTTTGCGTAATCAATGTCGAGAACTTTACTTTCAAGATTTACCTTAGCGCCTTTTTTAACGAAATCTTCTGGCTTTTGATAGAACAGTCCGTCGCTGCTTTGAATTTGCTTGCCAATCCACAAAGCCATGCCGCAACCAAGGAAGGAAATATTACTATTCTGATCGTAGATGGTAAGCTCGTTTCCTGGGTAGCTCAAAATGGTGTTAGCGCAGGCAGTGCCGGCGTGATTTGCGCCAATCTGAATGATCTTCGTCATCGGTAATCTCTTTTCGTCGTTGAATCTAGTTTAATTTTATTTATTTCTGTTGAATTCTGCTGAAA
>NZ_LWSR01000030.1:0-12344 GCF_001660745.1 Gardnerella sp. 26-12 | reverse complement strand
GATTTAGAGCAACGCAGTAGGAGTAAATATGAACACTCAAATAGAAGAAAACTATGAGACTAAAGATAACTCTTACTGCGTTACTCTAGAACATATTGGCGTGACTTTTAAAAATAACGCTAAAATATTACGAGATATAAATCTAAATATTAAAAAAGGCGAATTCGTATCTCTAATAGGACGCTCAGGATGCGGAAAAACCACTCTTCTTAAAGTTATTTCAGGATTAATCAAACCTGATTCTGGAACAATAAACGTCACACAACATCAAGCAATAGGTTTCCAAGATGCAAGATTAATACCATGGCTAACAGTAAGTAAGAACGTAGTTTTCGGCATGCAAGGAAACAAATCAGAACTAAAATCTATTGCAGAAAAAGCTCTTAACGATATGCAACTTAATAATTATGGTTCGAAATGGCCATCAGAACTTTCAGGTGGTCAAGCCCAACGAGTCTCATTAGCTAGAGCTTTAGTTCATAATCCTGAATTACTACTTTTAGACGAGCCTTTCGGAGCATTAGACGCTTTAACTCGTTTAGACATGCAAGATTTGCTTGATAATCTAAGGCAAAAACATGGCTGGACCACGATAATGGTCACGCACGATATTTCCGAAGCAGTAAGACTTTCTGACAGAATTCTTATGATCAAAGACGGAATTATTGAGAAAAACTGGAATATTGATCGAAGCCAACTTGATGCACAAAAGCGTCCAAATAATCACGTTGAAATAGAAGACGAACTACGCATGGCATTGCAATAAATATTTTTAACACTTATATTGCAACAGATATTACAAATCACCACGCTAAGTCTTCAAGTAATTGCTTAGACCACTTAAGAATATCTGATTCACTCATTGAACCAGACCCGAGTGAAGATTCAAAAGGAGCTGGAACAATAAGCATATGAGTAAGAGGACGATACTGCAATCCTCTATAAATACGCTTCAAACGCATCATCACAGACTCTTTTGGATCGATGCCAACAACTCGCACTGATTTTCCTTGAGAGCTGATTTGCGTAATACCAATCTCGCGTGCTTTAAAACGCAAACGAGCAACATCACACAAAGACTCAAACTCTTCAGGTGGATTACCAAAGCGATCAAGAAGCTCATCGTGAAGTTCTTGCAAATCACTATTATCCTTAGCAGCAGCAAGCTTCCTGTACGCTTCCAAACGAAGCTTGTCAGAGGCAATATAATCAACTGGAAGAGAAGCTTCAACAGGAAGATCAATAGTTACGCAAACAGGCTCAACTCTTTCAGGTTCCTTATATTTTTCAACAGCTTCAGAAACCATACGAACATACAAATCAAATCCAACACCCTCAATGTGTCCACTTTGCTCATCTCCAAGCAAATTTCCAGTTCCGCGCAATTCCAAATCTTTCATCGCAACATCAAAACCAGAACCAAGCGCAGTATGCTGAGCAATTGTTGAGAGCCTATCGTGAGATTGTTGTGTCATAGGCTTAGACGGATCATACAAAAAGTAAGCGTAAGCACGCTCATGACCTCTACCTACTCGACCACGAAGCTGATGCAACTGGCTTAAACCGAATCTATCTGCGTGATCGACAATAAGTGTATTTGCATTAGAAATATCAAGACCTGTTTCAATAATCGTCGTACAAACAAGCACATCAATATCTCTATGCCAAAAATCACGAATAACAGCATCGAGCTGCTTCTCACCCATTTTTCCATGAGCAATAGCAACACGAACATCTGGCACAAGCTCCTGAATCTTACTTGCAACAGAACTAATATCTTCAACGCGATTATGGACGTAAAAAACCTGACCCCCACGCAACAATTCACGCTTAATGCATGCAGCAACTTGAGAATTATCATACGCACCAACGTATGTAAGCACTGGAAGCCTATCTTCTGGAGGAGTTGCAAGAGTAGACATTTCACGAATACCAGTTACAGCCATTTCAAGAGTTCTAGGAATTGGCGTTGCCGAAAGACTTAATACGTCAACGTTTGTGCGCAAAGCTTTAAGCGTTTCCTTATGTTCCACACCAAAACGCTGCTCTTCGTCAATAATAACCAAACCTAAATCTTTGAACTTTATACTAGGATTCAAAAGCTTATGCGTTCCAATAACAACGTCAATGCTTCCATCTTGCAATCCAGCTAAAGTTTCTTCAATCTCTTTAGAAGTTTGGAATCTACTCATTGCAGCAACTTTTACAGGGAATCCTTCAAAGCGATTTGTAAAAGTCTCGTAATGCTGCTGAACAAGCAAGGTCGTTGGAACTAAAACAACAACTTGCTTGGAATCCTGCACAGCTTTAAAAGCTGCACGTAACGCAATTTCAGTTTTACCAAAACCAACATCTCCACAAATTAAGCGATCCATTGGGATTGGGTTTTCCATATCTGCTTTTACTTCATCAATAGTTGTAAGCTGATCAGCAGTTTCTTGATAAGGAAATGCGTCTTCCAACTCTTTTTGCCAAGGAGTATCTTTACTAAATGCAAATCCGCGAGATTGCTGCCTTGCTGAATAAAGTTTAATAAGATTTTCAGCAATTTCATGAACATGCTTTTTAGCCTTTGCTTTAGTTTGAGCCCAGTCGGAACCTCCGAGCTTGTTAAGCTTTGGTATTTCTGCACCTATATATTTACTCACTAAATCAAGCTGATCAGTTGGAATAAAAAGCTTATCGTTAGGAGCGTTACGTTTGCTAGGAGCATATTCAATGACTAAATATTCGCGAGTTGCACTACCACCCGAAACAGCAATATTACGTTGTTTCATGCCAACAAAACGTCCAATACCATGCTGCTCGTGCACAACGAAATCACCAGGCTTTAGTTCCATTAGGTCGATTGCTTTGCGCCTGCGTTTTGGAGTTTTTAGTTGAGCTGATGCAGAAGATTTACCTGTCAGATCACGCTCTGTAAGAATCGCGATACGCGCAACATTATCAATGAAGCCATCCGAAATACTTGAGCGCACTGTAGTAAATTCATGTACACCAGTCGCATATATAGCGCGCCTCAAGCGTGCAAGAGTACCAGAAGCCGCTGCAGTAATAGTTACAGCAAAACCATTGTCAACAAGAGAAGTGATGCCGCCAGAAACTTTCGATTCATCTCCTCGAAACTCTTGTGGCGCCGATGCTGGCAAAGCAATATTTCCATAAATTTGATTGTCAACACCAAAAGATGTTAATTTCCATACGTCATGATTAGACAATTCTAACGATGAAATCGTTTCATCAAAATCCAAGAAATTAGCTTGATCGAATGTTATTGGAGCTCCAGAACCGTGACCAGAAGCAGCAACATGCCAACTAGCTGCTAAGAATTCGTTAGCTGTAGCAGTTACGTCATCTGCAGCTCTACGGCATTTTTCGGGATCAGATAGAATAATAACAGATTCCTTTGGAAGCATATTTTGCACTGATTCCATGCGATCCACTAGTGCAGGCAACAAAGACTCCATACCTTCTACAGGTATAGAATTTGCGATTGATTCAAGCATATCGTCAGCATTTGGAATTGAGCCAATAAGAGAACGCGCACGCTTGCAAATTTTTTCTGTAATCTGAAGCTCACGACAAGGCGTAGCCCAAATACTTGCAATATTATTGCCATAAGTGCGCTGATCAGAAGCATGAAATTGCTTTATAGTATCAATTTCATCACCAAAAAATTCAATTCTCACAGGATGTGTCATCGTTGGCGCAAAAACGTCAATAATTCCACCGCGAACAGCAAACTCTCCGCGTTCCATCACCAAATCAACACGAGTATATGCGTTTTCTACCAAACGTTTCACAGCATATTCAAGAGTTAATTCTTTTCCGCACTCAAATAACAGAGGATCTATATCACCAATGCCCTCAACTACAGGCTGAATAAGCGATCGCACAGGCATAACCAACACGCGAATCGGACCAAAAAGTGATGTGTTATTTTCAGGATGGCAAAGCCTACGAAACACTGCAATCCTGCTAGCAACAGTATCTGCTCTAGGCGAAAGCCTTTCATGAGGTAACGTTTCCCACGCTTCTAATTTAGCAACGTCTTGAGCATCACCATCGTACCAATCACGTACAGATGCAATAAAATCTTCAGCATCTCTACTCGATGGAACAATAACAACAACCGGCTTTTTTTTAGCTAATGCAGCAACAATAGCAGAACGAATGCCAATAGGAGAAGAAATTGTTAAATCTCCACTTATTGAATCTAAATCTTTACSWYKTKKRYTYGSASWTKYGYANAMRAKANAKCAGATATCGCATCAAGATCATATTCAGATAAAGCTTTAAAAAGTGAATCCTTAGTTGATAAATCATTAAGAATATCTCTCAAGCTTATTACTGAAATATCATCAGTCTTATCATTCTTGTTGCTTTTGATATTAGACCTGCTATCAGCGGCCATTAAACTTCTCCTGCGTTGCTGCTAATCCATGGAAAATAATACTTTCTGCAGCATCAGCACCATCTGCTAAAAAGTTTGGAAGATCAGATTTTTGAGCTGCAGCAAAACCTCCAAGAACCCAATTGACAGTATTATCGTGCGCGTGAGCACCACGCTGCGCATGACCAACACCCATTCTCACTCGAGAATATTGAGGAGTGCCAAGAGAGCGATCGATAGAACGAATACCGTTATGTCCTCCCGCAGAGCCTCCTGCTTTTACTTTAATGCGTCCAAAATCTAAATCCATATCATCGTGAATTATCACAATATGATCCGGTTCTATTTGATAATAGGAGCTTATAGAAGATACTGCAGCACCAGAATCATTCATAAAAGTCAACGGTTTAGCAAGGAAAAACTTTGCTACGCGACCATCAAGATTCATAACACCTTTGCCAAGTTTAGCTAAACCTTTGTGATCAGAAAGAGATACTGACCAACGTTGTGCCAAAACGTCTGCAACCATAAAACCCATGTTGTGTCTAGTACCCTCATATTTTGTACCAGGATTTCCCAAGCCAGCAATAAGCCAAAAATCCGATGCCATGGCAGACCACTCCCCATTCAAATATTTAGCAAAACAACAAAACGGGCGCATCGATTGTAGCTGAACGTAAAATTACAACTACTCGATACGCCCTTATATACTTCAGCCTATTCTATCAAGACTCAAGTCATTATGTTATTTATTTCAAAAATTCGTCAGTAGACAATTCTTTTGCTTGCGGAGTTTTATGAGTTACTTTGCCTTTAGAATCAGTGTAAGCACCTTCCTTACTTAAGAAGTTAAAGTAAGCTTGAGCGCCTTTAACATCAGTGGTTCCGAACACAAATTTTCCGCTCTTAATATCCGCGCGATTGCCCCAATATTGACCGTCAACAATCATCTTCATGCTACGCTGAACAAACTTTATGTCGAGATTAGCATCTTTTGCTTCTTTCACAAGAATTTCAGAAGCCTCATCAGGATGTTCATAAGCATACTCATATCCGCGCTTTGCAGCTTTAACAAATGCTCGAACAAGCTTAGGGTCTTTAGCTACAGTACGCTTATTTGCGATTATTCCAATAGTATCTGGCTGGCCTGGTACACCGTAGTCGCCCTCCATGAAGCAGCGAAGCTTTGGCCCAAACATTTCAGACTGTACACCTTCCCAAGTGCCGTAGAAACCACCAAAATCAGCTTTGCCAGATTCAAGAGTTCTAAAAGTTGAAGTTCCAACAGTCACTTTGTCGAACTTACCTTGACCACCATCGTGTTGAATCATCCTACGAATTACAGCATCACCTTCAGCTGAACCAAAAGTTGCAAAAGTACGACCATCAAAATCTTTTGGAGAATGAATTTTATTGTTCGAAGCAAGTGAACACCAAATAGCACTTGGCTTTTGCTGAACTTGCATAACTTGCTCAAGATTTGCTCCCTTTGTTGAAAAATCAGCAGCATTTGTCAAAGTGCTAAGAGCAAAATCAGCAACACCACTATCAACTGCGTGTTCCGAACCAGTCTGAGCAACAGCAAGTATATTGACATCTAATCCAGCATCTTTAAACCATCCTTTATGCTTAGCAACATAAATACCAATATGATTAGTATCCGGTGCCCAAAATAGCATAAACGACACTTTACGAAGATTTGCATTCTTACTACTACTTGCAGATCCACATGCCGAGAAAGAAAATACGCAGCACGCAGAAAGAACAAACGCAAGAGTACGCTTTACAATACGCATATTCATGAGTTCCCTACTTTGTTTCTTGTACCGTTCTTCTGGGAAAGTGACACGAACTCGGCAGAAAACGGTAACAAAGGGCCTAGCTCGCGCCGTTCAATGCCCCTGCGCAGATTCAACCTGCTACAGTTTGCCACACATTGACTCACGAAACATTTAGATTATGCACGGTTAAAGAGACAAATAAAAATCATGTACACTATTAAATTCACAGAAGTTGTGCGCTTCTAATAGAATGTACATGCTATTTGTAGTCTTAAATAATTCGGTTGGGGCAGCAATCGAAGTCATTTACAGAAAGGAATCGAGTTTTCATGACGCAATCGCGTTTTAAACGTATGCTAATTAAATATCTGCCAACTGTATTTTCTGTAATAGTTTTACTTGTTTTTTGGCAGTACGCATGCGAATATTATAAAATTTCGGAAAATTTGATTCCAACACCATCTTCAATTGCTCAATCAACAGCTGACTCTTTGCCAACTCTATTACCTGCAGCATTAATTACAACACAAGAAACAGTTATCGGTTTTTCTATTGCAATAGTAGTTGGAATTCTTTTAGGTGTTATTTTCCATGTTTGTAAGCTTGTTAAATCTGCTTTATTCCCGCTTTTATGCGCAGCGCAAACTATGCCATTAATTTCTATTGCGCCAATTTTTTTGATTTGGTTTGGTTTTGAAATATCTGGAAAAATTGTAATAGTAATGGTTTTCAGCATGTTCCCTATTGCTGTGCAAACTATACGAGGTCTTGACGCTGTTCCAAGTTTTTATACAGATGTTGCTTTAACTTGTGGAGCAAGCAGAACTTGGACTTTGTGGCATGTTAAATTAAGAGTTGCAGCTCGCCAAATTTTTGGTGGCATACGCATTAGTGCAGCTTATGTTTTTGGAACTGCTTCAACTGCAGAATATTTGGGAGCCAAAGATGGGCTAGGAATTTGGCTTCAATTCGCTTATAACTCATTTAGAACACCACTTATTTTTTCTGCAACAATAGTAATAATAATTCTTACTGCGCTTCTTATGTGCATCGTTAACGTTTGTGAAAGAATTCTGCTTGGCTCAGCAGACGAAGATGAGGATCCAGATAACCAATTGTGAAATGAATTAAAATAGCCCATGTGAGCTACAAAAGTAACGAAAATAACGTAACATTCGCTACTTTTGTAACTCACAAACTGATATATTAACGAAAACCTACTTACTTACCTGATTCTTCTTTCATTGCTTCATTAATAGCATCGCTCAACTCTTTTTGTGCCTTTCCGTAAGCTTCCCAGTTTCCGGATCGCATAGCAGAATCAGAATCTTTTAATGCTTGAGCCGCACGTTTAAGTGCTTCTTTAGCTTTTTGGCTCATAGAATGAGATTTTTCTGAATTCGTAGACTCATTTTCCTTAGAAGTACCTTCTTTAGAATCAGCATCCTTAGATTCATTATTTTCAGCAGCATTGTTTGAAGAAGAATTATTAGAAGCATCTCCAGCCAAAGCGCCCGAGTTTCCGCCAAATACTTGATTAAGTGCTTCATCTAACGTATCTGCAAATCCAACTTGATCTCCAAACGCAACTAACACCTTCTTAAGCAAAGGATAGCTAGTAGAACCGCTAGATTGCACATAAACAGGCTCTACATAAACCAGCCCACCGCCAAGAGGCAATGTAATCAAATTGCCGCGCTTAACTTTAGTAGAACCGGATTCAAGCAAATTCAATTCTTTAGAAACATTTGCATTAGCGTTGAAATTATTCTGAGCTTGACCAGGTCCTGGAACATTAGATATTTTAGGTAATTCTTGCAAACGAATCTTACCGTAATTTGGACCAATCTTTCCAGGAGTATCCCCCGCATCTGAATCAACAGACAAGAAACCAGTTAATATTTCACGAGTACTTTTACCTGCCGGAATATAAGTAGAAACAAGCGAAAATACTGGTTTCTTTGCGTCTCCAGTTTGCAAAGTCAAATAGTATGGAGGTTGCAAAATATCTTCTTTTTGTGCTTTTTGAGATTCAGTTGGATCAACAGGAATCTGCCAGAAGTCTTCTCCAGAGAAGAATTGGCTTGCTGTATCGACGTGATACTTTGCTAATAAGTGACGTTGAACTTTAAACAAGCTTTCTGGGTAACGCAAATGCTTCATCAAATCGCCAGAAATCTTAGAAATGTCATGATAATGACCTGGGAAAATTGAACGCCATGCTTTAATCACAGGGTCTTTCGTATCCCACACATACAAATCAACAGATCCATCATAAGCATCAACTGTAGCTTTCACAGAATTACGAATGTAGTTTGCGCGCTGATTTGTCAACCCTTTAATAGAATGAGAAGTTGTTGTTGTGGAATCTTGAGTTACCTTACCAAAATCAGTCATTTGAGAATAAGGGTAAGAATCAGAAGTAGTATAGCCATCAACAATCCACTTAACGCGACCATCTACTACTGCAGGATAAACTCGACCATCCAAAGTTAAGTAAGGAGCAACCTTAGACACGCGTGTCTTAGGATCACGATCATACAAAATTTGAGATTCAGAAGTCACACGGTCAGAAAAAAGAATCTGATCAGACTCAAATCTAATTGCATGCAAAAGTTTAGAGAAGAAGTTTCCTAAACTTGGACCACCATTGCCTTTGAAAGTAGTTAAAGCACCTTGAGAGCCAGTCGGATAATCAAACTCCCATGGAGATGTCCCTTTTGGAGAACCAACGATAGAATACTCAGGAGCATTTGGTGAGAAGTAAATACGCGGTTCATACTTTTGTGACTTAGTAAGTTTGCCTTGAGCAGGAATACCATACTCCATAAATTGTGGCTGTCCATCTGTTGTTACTTTATTTCCGTAAGCTGCAACAATTCCATAGCCATGCGTATAAACTGTATGATCATTAACCCAGTTTCGATTATCGTTGCCAGCTAAATCAAGCTCGCGCGCAGCAATAACCGTATCTTGACTTACACCGTCAATATCGTATTTATCAACTGAAAGCGTATCTGCGAAAGTGTAATATTGCTTCGATTGCTGCAATTGACGGAACGTTGGAGACGTAACTTGTGGATCTAACAAACGAATTTGCGCAGTTGACTCTGCTTCTTTTGATAATGCACCTGATTTACCTTTAGAAGTAGCGTTATACGATTCTTTCTTTACGTTATTTAGCCCGTAAGCAAACTTTGTTGCATCGATATTACGCTGAATATAAGTAGCTTCCAATTCTTGAGCATTAGGAGCAACTTTAAATCGCTGCACAAGTGCCGGCCAAGCGAAAGATATAACAATTGAGCAAACAATCATAAAAACTAAAGCAATAATTGGTGTTTTCCATGCCTTAATTGCTGTTTTAAAACGCACTGAAATTGGTGCTTCTACAGATAAAGCATGAGATTTCATAAACCAAAATGCAATAACAGAACCAACTAACACTGTTATCACTGCCATTGCTATGCTTCCAGGAACACCAGCATTCATGTCAGTGTATGAGCCACCTGTAATTCGAGATCCATCAAGAGTTACTAAAGCGAACATGTCTAAAATCTGTTGAAGTGCCCATGTCAAAATCACAAGCATAAACCATACAGAAATTTGTCTACGTGCTCGTTTTGTAATACTTAATATGCCTTTACCATCGATAGGCATATTAAAACGAATTGCTCCCATAAGAATGTGCGTAATAATAGAGAAAACAAGAGATATTACCAATAAAAGCACAAATGCATTTATAAATAACCTTAATCCTGGAAGCACAAATACATAGAAGCCATTGTCAATTCCAAATTGCGGATCTTTAATGCCAAAAGGTTGGGCGTTAAACATTAACAAAATTTGCGCCCAATGATTGTAGAATTTAAATCCAAATACTGCGCCTACAATCAATGAAAAAATTCCTGCAACATGCAAAGCAAGCTTTGAACTAATTCCCTGCTTTAAATCAATAACATTGCCTTTAATTCGAATATAAGTTCCATCTGCATTGCTTGGACGCGCTTTTATTGCCAAAGCTGCAGACAAGTATCCAAAAGCAGACATTAATATTGCATAAAGCACCCAAACGCCCACTTTTGCTGCAAGCTGAATCCAAATAACACTTTCAAATCCAAGCTGTGAATACCACATGCAATCAGTTATGAACCTTGCGAGAGCAAATATTGCAGCTACAGCAAACGCGACGATTAACACTACTATCGCAAGAATCCACTTCCACTTTTTTGCAGTATAAGTAAATTTTGCAAAATTCAGATTAACTTTCATAGAACAATTTCTTTCATTCTTAAGCTTATTGTTGTTATCTTTCTCATCATCATTGAGAATATAGTCTGTACATTTTTGTTACTTTTATTGCTCGCACTGCTCTTACTATTTTTATTATTTTTAGCCATATATGCACCAGCAACAACCCACATAATGCCAATAATTACTTCTATGATGAGCTTCAACATAAGGTTAATGATACTATACTAATTATTCCCAATCTATATATTATGTAATCAAAATTAATTACAAAAAGCGCACCCGCAAGTTAATGCGAACGCGCTTAAAGCGATTAAATTAAATCAAATTGGAGTATTTAAGCTAGGCAACATCAGGATCATCTTTAGCAATCGTACCAGTAAGCTTTCCAATAGCCTTCAGTAAGTGGTATACAACCAACACCACAACGGTTCCGATTGCAATACCGTTGAACTGAATTCCAGAAATAGCAAACTGGAAGTTAGCAATACCAATAATCATAACGATTGCAGCAATCATAATATTCACTGGTTTATCGAAGTTAACTTTGTTTTCTACCCAGATTCTTACGCCAATCATGCCAATCATGCCGTAAAGCAAAGTGGTCACGCCACCAAGAACACCAGCTGGGATTGAATTTACAACAGCGCCAAACTTTGGGCAAAGGCTCAATATAAAAGCAAAAGCTGCAGCACACCAATAAGCTGCAGTAGAATAAACCTTTGTTGCAGCCATAACACCGATATTTTCACCGTATGTGGTGGTACCACAGCCGCCAAATAAACCAGCAATAGCTGTACCAAAACCATCTGCGAATAATGCAGTTCCAATCTTAGAGTCATAGTCGCGACCAGTCATTTGAGCTACAGACTTTACGTGACCAACATTTTCTGCAATGAGAACAAGTACTACCGGCAAGAACATAAGTAGAACAGAGAAATCAACTTGTGGCGTGTGGAATTTAGGAAAACCAATCCAAGAAGCTTCTTCAATCTTTTTAAAATCGACTTGACCTTGGAAGCATGCATAAGCGTAACCAACGAGAACACCTAAAAGAATATTTAAACGACCAAGAAGACCGCGAAATACTACAGCAATAAGCATTACAGCAACTAATGTCACAAGAGCTGTATCTGGAGCTTTCTGGAAGTTAGTCCAAACTGCAGGTCCTAAATTAAAACCAATAATTGCAACGATTGCACCGTTTACAACAGGTGGCATAATAATGTCAATCCACTTAGCTCCTGCAAAATGTACAAGCACACCTATAAGAGCAAGAAGCAAACCTGTGCACATAATGCCAAAGCTTGCAACTGCAATACCTTTATGAGCTGTTGTTACAGCCATAACAGGTGCTATAAGACCAAAAGAGCTTCCCAGATAACTAGGAAGCTTATTTGCGTTAATAAGTAAGAACAGTGCTGTAGAAATAGCAGTAAACATCAATGTTGTTGATGGATCAAAGCCCGTAAGAATAGGCACCAAGAACGTAGCACCAAACATTGCAATAACATGCTGAGCACCAATTCCAGCAGTACGAGTCCAAGTCAAACGCTCGTCTGGCTCTACAACTTCACCAGGCTTTAACGTTTTGCCATTACCGTGAAGCTGCCACGTGAATAATGAATTCATTTCTTCTCCTTGCAAAAACAAGCTATGCAAAATGTTGTGTAAAACAAGTGTCGCTAAAAAACAAGCACTCATTGAGCGCTGGGATGGCAGCTTCTGGGAGGTCCATTGCACCACCGACCCATATGCCAAAGGGACATTCTAATGTCGCAAAACGAAAGTGTCGAGCATAAGAAAAAAATTACAGTTTTGTTTTTTATTTTTGTTGGAATATCAAGCAAGGTCGGCGTGTTGAAAAGAATGCAATGAACACCAACTAAAGTTGATACTTACTAACTTATGTTTCTGTC
>NZ_LWSR01000003.1:1891-29438 GCF_001660745.1 Gardnerella sp. 26-12 | reverse complement strand
ATATAAACGTTTGATATTTATAATTTTATGGCGCGTTGATAACAGTTTTTTGGTATAATAACCACTTGTTTGCCTCTGTAGCTCAAAGGATAGAGCAACGGCCTTCTAATCCGTTGGTTGCGCGTTCGAGTCGCGTCGGGGGCACGATGAAATCTTGAAATAGCATAGTGCATTTCAAGATTTTTCAGAGTGCCTAGCTTGCTTATGGTTGAAAGCACTGTGTGCTTTCAACCATAAGCAAGCTAGGTCTGTACACGTCTTTAAGACGCGTACAGGTTACTTATCTTCTTCGCGGCAGCTTTCGCATAAGCCAAATACTTCTAGCGTATGATCCACCACAGTGTACCCGTGAGATTCAGCTACTTTATGAATCCATCCTTCGTCGTCAGGTGGCTCAATGTCGACGGTTTTTCCGCAACGTTCGCACACTAAATGATGGTGATGAGTATTTTCATCGCAAATACGGAATAATTGCTGTCCATTAAAGCGCACGGTATCTACTTCGCCGCTTTGAGTTAAAGAATTAAGTTGACGATACACCGTTGCTAAGCCAATAATCTCCCCGTCTTTGGCGAGTATTCGGTGCAAATCTTGTGCAGAAACAAAATTACGAGACTCGCGTAAGTAGGAGAGTACTATTTCTTTTTGTTTTGTATGTCTACGCATAGGCTCACTAGACATTTCGCATCCTTTCGTCGTTTTTAGTCTAGCTCGTCGTCCCAGCAGCCTGTTGCATCTAATGCGGCAGCAGCGTCAACAGGATTATCGCATAGCACAGTAATATGACCCATTTTGCGATTCTTACGAACTTCAGCTTTTCCATAATCGTGTATATGCCATTCTGGATGTTCCAAAATCAGCGAACGTGTAGGAGCCACATGTTGCCCAAGAACATTTACCATAACAGCAGGGGAAAGTAGCTTAGGCTTCTTTAAAGGCCAACCAACAATACCGCGAATATGTGCTTCAAATTGATCCATATCGCAAGCTTCAATCGTATAATGCCCGGAATTGTGAGGGCGAGGAGCAAGTTCGTTTACTACTACGCGATTATCTTTAGTGATGAAAAGCTCGATTCCTAATGTTCCTGCTAGTTCGAATCCTTTAGCTAAGCGCAAAGCTAATTCGTGAGCTGTTTTTTCAACTTCAGGATCAACTACTGCAGGAGCTAAAGTCATGTGCAAAATACTATTGTGATGCACGTTTTTTACTAGAGGATAAGTTACGAAATCCTTACCATTTCCAGAAACCAGGATTGATGCTTCAAAAGCAAAATCGACGAAACCCTCGAGAATTGAAGGAGGGAATTTTCCTCCGCGATCCGAGCGATGGTGAATGTTAGCAACGTCTTCTTCTGTGCGCAAAACATCTTGACCATGACCGTCGTAGCCGCCGCGACGAGTTTTAAGAATTGCTGGCAAGCCTATTTCGTCAATAGCAGCATCTAAGTCGTCCAAATTATTTACTTCACGCCACGGAGCTGTTTCGATTTTATGACTATTAATGAACGTTTTTTCACTGACGCGATCTTGAGTTACGCGTAACAGGTCAGTTCCTTGTGGGATTGCGGTTAAATGACGAACTTTATCAAGTGCGTCTGCGTTAACATTTTCAAATTCGTAAGTTAATACATCGCAACGTTCAGCAAGCTCACGTAAGCCTTCAGGATCGTCGTAATTAGCTTCAACCTGCAAATCTGCTACTTGGAACACAGGGCAGTCAAGCGTAGGGTCAAGAACACCAATACGAAAACCCATATGGCGAGCTGCAATAGCCATCATGCGCCCTAACTGGCCGCCGCCAATAATTCCAATAGTGGATCCTGGCATTAAACGTTCAACAGCACCATTAGTTACTTCAGATAAGGTTGGCATTTGATTCCTCGACTTTTTCTTTTAGTTCATTGCGATATTCTGCTAGTTCTTTAGCAAGACGATTATCAGTTGTACTTAGAATACTTACAGCAAGCAATCCAGCATTTGTCGCACCAGAGTTTCCAACTGCAGTAGTTGCAACAGGAATACCTCCTGGCATTTGTACTATTGAAAGCAATGAATCCCAGCCTGATAGCGCATGCGAGCGTACTGGCACTCCAATAACAGGAAGCGTGGTTTGTGCCGCAATCATGCCAGGCAAGTGGGCGGCTCCGCCGGCTCCAGCAATAATAATGTGGAAACCGTTTGAGCGAGCATTATGCGCAAAATCTGCCATTAATTCCGGTGTACGATGTGCGGAAATAACTCGTTTCATATACGGAACTTGGAATTTATCTAGAATTTCACAAGCATGACGCATGGTTTCCCAATCACTTGAGGATCCCATTACGACAGCGACGGTTGGCTTTACTTCTGACACGATGAACCTCCCTGACGTGCACTTGTTACTTTACGCAACACTAGGGAGAACTCGCCGAAGTTTATCTAAAACTTAACAAATTATTTGTTCGCTTCATTGCTTTTTGGTCGCAACGATTTTACCATTTCTAGTATTTGTTTAGGATTAGCTTCCGGTAAATAGGCGTGAGTTACAGCTAGTGAAATCTGAGCTAATTTTGCAGAATCCATATAGCAAACATATACGGAACTTGCGGATGGCTGGAATTTTTTCTTGAAGAAATATAGCGATTTGAACCCATAAGCTGGTTCCAAAATGTCAGACATCATTTCTAGCGCATGATTAATAACGTTAGAAGATTTTTGACCATTTTCGTTCAATATGTCTTCGTTTATGCCAGCTAGAGGTGCTGCAGAAAGGCTCATAAATTCTACAGAACAGTCTGGGTTTTCTAATCCTTCATCTCTTAAACGTTCTGCCATTCTAGCAATTAATAATTCCATAATCCCATTAGGACTATCTGTGCGGTGACGCATAAAATCAAGTGTCCAACCAATAATTCGATTATTTCTATACGTTGGCATCCAGCTTGTTACTCCAAGTACCCTGCCGTCTTCATTAATAGCGTATAAAATTTTGACGCGGCTATCTTGAAGTTCGTCAAGTCCTCCGAGAGTAAATTTCATTTCTGGAAGAGCTTTTAACTCTGCCCATTCTTCTGAAATTTCTACAATTTGTTGCCGTACGTCCCAAGAGGCTTCGTTATAAGTTGTAAGTACGTCGGCAATTCCATCTCGTTTTGCTTTGTTTATAGCTGTACGAATATCTTGCCATTTTTTCCCTCGCGTCTGCCAAGTATTAGGGTCTACTAGCATGTCTGTTCCGACTTTAATAGAAGTAAATCCAAGTTTTTCTAGTTCTTGACGCGTTTTATCGTGCACAGCATAGAATGCTGGAGACCACGAATTTTGTTCGCAGAATTTAATAAATCCTCGAATATCTTGTGAATACTCTTTTTCATCTCCAAAAGGTTCTGTAAGAGTGAGCGCAATACCGTAATTTAGTCTATAGGCAATTGCAGATTGCCCGCTTTGAGAGAACCAATAATGGTTATTCGCCCAAGTTGTCATAAAGCTCATTGTGTTTCCACCAAGTTCTACTAATGAGCTTGCTTTTTTTCTATCGTTTTCGTTTGTAGAGATGCTGCTGCGGAACCACGTAAAGCAGACAATAAACAATATTGTCCAGAATATCACGCCCACGCTTTGTGCTAGTAAAGAAGATAGGGGTGTTTCAGTGCGAAGCATTGCGTTAGATCTGTTTCCAAATCCCATAGGCATCCAGCGCCCTGGTAAATCTCGCAATAAGTGGTAAATATCAGCAGATGGAGTAAATTCTTCAGGTATCATAAGACCAAAAGCAACATATCCAGCACCAGTTATATACAATGCTATAAAAATTGCTATTAGTCCCAAACGTGCCTGTAGTTTGCTCGTATGAACAGAAAAATGCTTTAAATTAATTATCAACAAAATAGTAAGCAATAATGGTGGGAGAGCGGTAAGCATAAAAGCAACAGCAACAGCATTATGTTGATGTTCCAAAATATTTTGTTTTGTGGCAATTAAAGGCAAAACAGTGAAATACATTCCTGCATATAGCACAGTCAGTGCGTTTATAAATATAGAAGTTAATGCAGCTAGTCTACGCCCTCGTAACATTCCCCACGCAATAATCATCAGTGTGATGCTTGGTAATAGAATGCGAATCCATAATTCGCTAATTGCAGCGTGATGTAGACCTGAATGAAGAAAACAATTATTTGTGCTGTAATTTGTCATGCATCGCGTAAGCCATGTCTTAGAGCCTAGTTGCGGTGACATAAACAAACCAAGAGTAGTAAGAATTCCTGCGTGAGAGCGTGAAGATAATGCCAACACTGGACCTAATGCAATAATGCTCTGAGCTACTGCAAAAAGCCTACGAATTTCGTAATCTGTACCTTCCCACCAGTTTACACTTCGTCTAACGCCTTTTGTTTTGCTCATAATATTGCCGATGATGTGTCCTGTAAGGGCTGCAATAATAGTGCAATAATCGCCTGGATTTCCACTATAAAGAAGCATTGCTGAAGTAGTAGCGTATCCAATTACTAAAGTTCTTCTGCGCCACAAAATAGATTCGTAAGATGCAGAAGCCATAAAAGCGCCAATAAACAGTGTGAATGGAGATAGTCGAATAGGAATCTTGGTAATCCAATGCATGTTTCGAATAATGATTGAAAGATTACCTATGATTGTTAATCCTACAATTATGCCAACAAGTGTGCTAAATATTGCAATATAAATAATATTAAGTCTACTTATACGAGTTTCTGCAACGCCAATAAGTACGGCAACAAGTAAACAATTAACCATAAGAGATGGCATATTATTTACGAAAATAAGCGAATGGCACACTTTTATCAGCAGCTCTGTGACGTTTCCGTGCCCGAAGAATAGGCTTGGACCTTTTGAATGATGATGTCGCATAAACAATTGTGCAAGAGTAGCGCTTGTGCCATAAGTATAAAAATGCATAAGTGCTAATACGAGCCAGTGTATGCAATTTATAACAATAAAAATGCATGTAAGCGTTAATGCAAAAACTTTATGTTGCATCCAGGTTATGAAATCGTGCATCAATATTTTTGTATGCCGAATTGCTGAATGTTTAGAATCAGAATCATTTTTCTTACAACGTTTATGAAAGAAAGACAGCATCATATTAGTCTCGATTCACTTGCTGGTTGATAAGAATTTGTACATTTTGGTAGGTATTAAGTTTTGGTGCAGTGCTTGAAATACCTGTTTTTTTGCAGAATTGATCAATTGCTATTTTTAATCCAGCTTTTACTGTGTGCCAATCATGACCATTGCCTTGAGAAAGCATGGTTATAACATTCATTCCAGCGCGATGTGCGCTTAGTGCGATGGTTGCCTGATTCGCTTGAGATTTAGTATCCCATGAGCCCGCAATAGCGTAATAATTTTGTTTCAAAGGAGCATTTTTACGCATTATCACGCTAGGTACATGTCGCTCATATTCTGATGTGTTTCCATTGAAATAATGATTAATTGTTTCTTGGCGATTCTTATATGTTGGTTCTAGTTCCCCTCCGGCAGAAAAAATGTTTCCAAATATATCAGGGTGAGATGGAACTAGTTGCGTTGAGCAAGTGCCTCCTTGTGAGAAGCCGCCCATAAGCCACATTTTAGGATCTTTGCTTACTGGCAAATGTTTGCGTATCCATTTAGGAACATCATTAATTAAATATGTTTCTGCTTTGCCGAACACATGTGTATCCGCACACAGAGAATTATGCGAAGATTCACCATTTTGGTCAGGGGCTACAACAATAGGTGCAAGACCGTAGTGATTTTTCGCGTAATTGTCTAAAGTATTTGCAATATCGCTTGCTGCAAAAAAGTGATTAGGGCTACCAGGTTGTCCTGCAAACATGACCATAACTGGCAGTTTTGGTGGTTTTTTAACAAGTGCAGCAGGTGGCAAGTATACGTTTGCTATTCTGGCATTGAAATGTGAAGCAGTGTTAGGGATATAAACTGAACGAACAATACCTTTTTTAGGCAGTTTTGGCAGTTTTTGTTGTGCTGCTAACTCTCTCCATTGTTTAATACTAGAGGATGCGGATTTTTGCTTATTAACTTCTAGTTTTGGAAAACCACCCATTCCAAATATTGAACCTATTGTCGTGTATTCCCCATAAATCATGTCTACATGAAGAGCTGTGCTTGCTAACGTCAAGATAATAGCTATTACTGCAACTAGTTTTCTCCATTTGTGTAAGAAAACAAATGCTGTTGCTGCAAAACCTATAAGCCCGAAGCCGCATGCAATAGAAAAAATAACGAGCCATCCAAGACTTACTTCGAATACAAGAAACACGTCAGAAATAAGCCAAGCAATTATTCCACCGACAAAAAATGTTATGACACCTATTGCAAGTTGTATTAGTAAGTGGAACATTTTCTTGCCGCGTTTTGTTTTCATAAAAAGCAACAAGACTAAAGAAATACCATTTACGCTAAAAAGGCTTACTGGTAGCCATCCTTGCAAAAGACTCACTTTTGCCAATTGCAGCATGTTTGACTCCTATACTTTCTAGTCTAATTTGCGTACCAGTTACTAATCTAAGCGACATATACGCACAGTAATTGCCCAACCTAGTAATGTAATGCTAGTATCTGAAATTTTCCTCAATATTTRTTTTATTTTTTNATTACTCCTTGCCACAATGTAGTACTTTGCAATTTGCCATTAATAATATTCTGAAAATGTCGATCTTGCTCGCGCACACTTTTAGATCCGAGTTGAAGAGCATCTTCATAAGCTGCAGTATGGTAATGCAAATCATGAGTTAAAGTTCCTTCTTCTGGAACGTCATTAACGAATATTCCGTCATTATCGAATTTTTTAGTCGAATATTGTTTGCCAGAAAAACGCGTGACTCCAGGAGGTAAAGAACACTTAGATTCTTTAACATGAATTGCATGACCGTGAATAGTCACCCAATTATTTCTACGAGGATTCTCTTTGCCATCTAAAGAAGGCACAATCTCATCGTCCATCTCAATACTAGTAACCCAAGTTTTCTTAGGAATTGGATGATTTGCAATAGGAGATCCAGCAGTAACAACATGCTGTATGTTGTATTGCTTAGCGTAATCGCTTGCAATGCTTGCTGCAACAATACCTCCTTGAGAATGTCCTACTAAAGCAACAGGCTCGTTAGATTTAATTCCAGAACGTTTCATAGCTTCTACAACCATTCGAGTGCTATCAGCTTGTTTTCTAACTAAAGAACTATGACTCATTACTTCTGCGTTTTGTGCCCAACCAAAAGGAGAGTGTGCTTTACCGTCAGTTCCTGGAATTATTACTAACCATGACGAACTGCCATCGCTGCGCCTAAAACGTTGAATTGCAATAGTAGCAGCATCTGGATTAACAAGTGGTGGACTAACGCCCAAATTTTCGCTTCCAAGTTCCGTTAAATTTTCTAAAGTTTCAAGCAGATTACGTCCAGGTCTAGCAAGAACAGATCCAGGTTTTCTCCACATCTCATTTACTTTAGTGAGAAGTAAATTATTACCTTGCTTTCGATCATTAATAGGCGCGCTTACGAAGCTAAGAGCACTAGAAATAAATGGAATAGCTTGTGATAAATATTTTTGAGCATTGGATAAAAAGTTTAGTGAGGTTTCACGCTCTTTTTTATTTATGGGGCCTTTCGCATTTCCGGCAATAAATATTGGCAAACTTGTAATAGGATTTAAAATAAGGTGCTGCGATAAACCTCGAATAATTCCTTGTTGTATATTCTTAGTTGCGTAGGACCATCTAGCAAGATTTTGGAAACCTGAATGATTTTTATTATCTTGATTAACGGCGAGACCTGCGGACAATAAAACATGTAAAGCAAAAATAGGGTTTGCAAGAGCCAAGAAAGAAATTTTATTGTCTAACTCGTCTTTTGCACGAAATTCTGCATCTTCATACAAATTATTTGCTCTTGCAATAAGAAAAGCAAGATTTTCTAAATTTTGAGACATTAAATAACATTTATGAGCATATTCATGACATATGCTTTCAGTTAAAAATGATTGCGAAGAATCATGAATATATGCTCCTGATTCTTTTTGTATACCATAATTTTGACCGGCAATAACCATCGCTGCATTAAGCCATAAATTTTTTAGCGTAAGTAATTCTTTAGCAATATTATTGAGTTTTCTGGAAAAACTAATATACGCTTCTCTATCAGCAACGCTAAGCGTCATTCCACCTACAACAGAGGACTTAACTTTCCAAGACATACTATATTCCTCCGCGAATGTTATATAACGCATACGCTTGTGCAGAAATATTTTTCATACTATGACGAAAATGTTCGGCTGCAAGCCCTTGCCAATCTTCTAATTCAGTCGCTGCGGATTCTGCCATAACGCAGCGAGCGCACTCTTGAGTGCGTTGTATAAGCCATTGCCATTCGTAATATGTGTGCATAATCGTTATTACACACGTTTATTAATGAAAAGTCACTAAAAAATATTCAATGTGGTTAAAAGGTTATTAATGCTTATTGCTTCGCTTATAGATAATCGTTGAAGATTTAATTACCAAGGCTTATTGCTGCTTTCATCAGTTTTAGTACGTTTTTCTGTCTTTTCTAAACCTTGCTGGTCTTCTTGATTCTGTGAAGATTGAGAATCCACATGATCGTTCTGTTTTAGCAAGTTTTCAACTTTATTGCGCTGAGCATTGCTCAATTGAGGCTTAGACGAATCTGACTGCTTTTTATCTTTAGAAGAATTGTTAGAATTATCGTTTTTAAAATGATTGTTATGCTTTTTCGGTTTCTGTTGCTTATTAGTATTGTTTTGATTCTGCTTTAATTTTTCTGTTAACTTTCGTGATAATTCAGCATTTTTGTCAATACTATTTCGAAGTTGAGGAAGCAGTATCATTTCTTGAGATTTAGCATCATCAAATTGCGCATCAGTTTGCTGTTGCTGAGTTAAAAGCACATTCTTGTCGCTATCGATACTCTTAGCAGATTTTATGTTAGAAATAAGGCTATCCGTAGCAGTATTATACGCGTATTGTGCTCTCCAATTTACGATAGCAAAATACGCTACGAATATCGCAATAATCAAGAACAAGAATGTAACAATGCGAATAATTATGCGACTAGATATGTGCTTCATACTAATTTCCTTGAAGTTATAAACCACGACATTAATTCCCAAATTAAAAGTATCGACGCAAATATTGCAAACGGCCAAATAATTGGTTCAGGTCTCAAACGAGGTTTTGCTGTCTCGTTCATTCTCCATTGGTGTGAGAGAATTGGTTTTGCTTCGTCTCCAAATGTTACGTTTAAAGATGAGCGCATATACTTGCCGCTAAGTTCATCGGCAATATTTCGTAAGTTCTTTTCATCGAGCTTTGAAATGCCAGGATTTCCTGTAGCCGGATCAATAACCCATTGATTAGAGGTATTGTCTTCGCTGTAGTCGTCAAGTTGCAGCTGTGTTTTTTCCAAAGGTATTTTAGCTCCTTTAGATGAACCTATTCCAATAACAAATGCGTTAGTAATATAAGCTCTGAGCGATGAAAATGTGCGGCGCTTTCGTTGAGTAGTTTCCTCACCGTCGCTTAAAATATACAAAACTGTTGTATCATCTGGATGAGCATCATGTATAGTTTTTGCAGTAAGCAAAGTTTGATCTATAGGAGCGTCAAGACTAGTTCCAGTAGCTACGCTAGTTGGCTCAGTTCGTAGAGTATTTATCCAATTGTCAACTGCTCTAGCATCAGGCGTTAATGGGACATCAACAGACGTAGAAGCACCAAAAGAAATAGCAGCAAAACTTGAGTTAGCATAGGATTTTGTTATTTGATGAATAATATTCCTTGCTGCTTCAATACGCTCAATCTTACTATTTCTTGCATAATCAGCGTCTTTTGCTCTCATTGAACCTGTTATATCTAGAGCAATAATCACGTTTGTTGCATTTACTGCTCTTTGTAAAGTTGAACGCATAATACTTGGAGATAGCACGCAAATTATTAGCATTATACATATGCCAATACGTCTTAATCTCATGCAAAAAGTTTCATCACTTGATTCAGGTTTCCTGCGTATAGGCACAATTTCAAAAAACATTGCTGCCAACAAAACCAATATTGCAATAATCGCAATAATCCAACCATATGATGGAGAAAAAACCAACTGACCTGCTTGAGAAGTGTCAGAAGCTTCAATTTTAGCGTGTGCAAACAGTAGGGTAGTAGCAGAAAATAGTGTTGTTGTCATCGCTTCATCCTCTTTGCAATAGCTAGCCAAATCACAACGCTAAACACAGTAAACAAAACCCAAAGACCAGGATCGTCACTAAATGCAGACTGAGCAGCGCCTTGAGGAATTGCTGTATGTCTTTTTTCAATTTCTTTTACTAAATTAATAACGGAATCAGAATTGCGTTGAGACAGGAAAATTCCACCATGAGATTCAATAAGCTGTTTCATTTCTAATGTAGTGTCATCATTCTCATTCTGTTTTGCGCCAGAATATAACCCATCGACAGTAATTTTAGCCTGCTTTGTTAAATCTAAAGCTTGCTTTAATGAGTAAGTTTGTTTTCCAGAAACAACATTATCTGTAGCAAGAACAATAGAAGAACTTCTATTAAAACGGCTTTGTATTTTATGGTTATTATGAGCAGAACCATAAATAAAACCTGGAAGCATTGCTGCGCAACTAACTAAACCGTCTCCAATAAGCGATGTTGCGTTTTTGCGATTTTGAGTTCCTTCAAGCCAGTCAGAAATTTCTTGATATTGACGTTGTTGTAAACGATTAATGCGACTTTGCGATTGAACTCCGCCAAGCAAATTTGCAGCATATTGCAATTGTTTTTTAGCCAATCGATAGTCGTCAGTCAGTGGAAAAACTGTCCTAGATGTGGAGTTAAAAATGCTCAATCCAATGCGTTCACCCTGAAAATGCTCAATAAAATTAAGATACGCTTGAATTACTTCGCGATCATATGGTAGAGCAGAACCTGAAACGTCTAAGCATAAAACAATGTCTCTAGAACTAACTTGCTCGTTCGCATTAAACACTCGTGCTGGCCTGGAAGCAACAGCAAGCGCACTGCACAAAGATACTACCAATGCAGCCGTAGCAAACCTTCTAAACATTCGCCACATATACCATGAATGACTAGTAGTAGTTCCTTGTAGATCATTGTCAAAAGTAAAAGTATAGAATTTTCGCGTAATATTACTAGTTTGACTCTTATACTTCTTTTTTAAAATATTGCTACGAATGGAATCTAAAATTAGTAAGACAGCAAAAATTGCTACAGAAACAACAACGCCTGCAACAAAAAGCAATGGCCATTGCCATCTCCATGGCCATATGTATCCCCAAACATTATTACTCATCAACGTTTGTCCTTCGTTTGCCAGCCTTCAAGCAATACTAAAACCCATTCAGCAGCCTGCTCAACAGTAGTATTTCGCGCTTGCTCGTTTGCTTTGCGATCAGCAAATTCTGGAGGATACAAAGCAGATATTGTTTGGCGTAACATATCAGCACCTTTTTTATTGCGCCATTTCAAGCGCAAAGAAGCCAATTCTCCCAAAGTGTGAGTTTGAATATCTTCACCGCTCATCTTCGAAATATAAGATCTAGCAATAGACGCCAATTTTGCACAAGCCTGATCTTTAGTAAGTTCATTGTTATGATACTTCTCAACAATCGCATCAATATCTTTACGCCAAGCTTGTTTGTTTACATTATGAACGTGAACTGCTTCTGTAGAATTGCTACTTTCAGCTAATTTCTTTGGCTTTTTAAAAGAAAAATATAAAACCGCAAAAGCAATAAAGATAACAACAAGCGATGCGGAAAGTAGTATTAAAAAAAGCGTTTCATCATGTAAAGGCTTTTGAATATCTTCCAGGCTCATTCTATTCAACCTCCTTGCTAAATGAGTCAGCAAGATAATTTGTACGGCTCACTTTTTGCGCAGAAATATGGAAAACTTCTTCACTTGAAGAACCATGAATTATTGAAGATTGAACACCAAGCAGCATATCGTATAAAGCGTTTATTCTAATATTTCTACGAGCTTCAACTTCATTTTTATTTGATTCTTTTTTCAAAAACGCCGGTACTTTACGTAAAGTAATTCCATCAAATATTTGCAAATCAATTGCAGAATCAAAAGGATTAATAGGAGAAATAACAATAACAACAAGCTTATGGTTTTGCGTAATTTTGCGCAAAGATTCAGCGTTATGAGCTTGTAATGCATACTCATCAGTTATTAAAACTACCAGACCATTATTGTCAATATTTTTTAGTAGCGAAGTAAGCAACGCATCAATATCTCTGGTATTTTTACGAGTATTAAGCAACGTATAATCTAGATTTCGCTCAAAATCAGAAAAGTTGCTAGCAGCATGAACATTGATAACATTTTTTCCATCTGCACACAACAACGAAACAGCATCATGACGTTTTAAACTCAAAGACGCAAAAAAGCATGCAGAATTAGACGCAACTTCATACAGAGATTCTCCAGAAACACAAGTTCCATTCATATTTATGCTTGTATCTAAAGCAATCCAAGTATGAGAAGACGAAGTACGCTCTCTAGAAGACACCATAGGCTGTCCAGTTCGAGCGCTCGCAGACCAGTTCATCATGCGAGCTTCATCTCCTGGCTGCCATGCGTGTATGTCAATAACATCACCTGTGCCAAAACGCCTGTGCGAAGGATGGTCTCCCTCTAATAAGCCTAAAGCTTTACGCGCAATAGGCAAATCAATTCGCTGATCCAAAAGCTCAATTTTGCGACGCACGGCTTTAGCAGGTTCAGATAATACTAACCGCTTCGTACGCATCATGGCACAGGAACCGTCTTAACTAATGCATCAATTACTTGATCTGTAGTAATAGAATCAGCTAAAGCTTCAAAAGTTAAAAGTATGCGATGCCTTAACACTTCATGCGCAAACAATTTAATATCTTCAGGTATCACATAATCGCGTCCAGAAAGTAAAGCGTGAGCTTGAGCAATACGAATAAGTGCAATTGATGCACGCGGGCTAGCTCCCATACGAACCAATGAATTAATCGTAGGAAGTGGATGCGTACCTTCACCGCGAGAAGTGGCAACAAGATCAACTACATACTTCATAACTGCTTCAGAAACGTGTATATGACGCGCTGCAGTACGCATAAAAACAACATCTTGCAAACTTATGCGTTGAGTATTTAGCTTTGAAGGATCAACGACATCCGATCCTCGTTGAGTAAGTAATTGCAGCATACGAACTTCCTCGTCAGGATTAGGGTAAGTCATAACTGCTTTTACCATAAAACGATCCATCTGGGCTTCTGGAAGATTAAATGTTCCTTCTTCCTCAATTGGATTTTGCGTAGCAATAACCATAAATGGTTGAGGCAGAGGAATTCTTTCGCCTCCAATAGTTGTTGCTCCTTCTGCCATAGCTTCAAGCATTGCAGATTGAGTTTTTGCATTTGAGCGATTAATCTCATCCAACAAAATAACATTTGCATGGATAGGACCAATTTGCGTAATAAAACGTTGGGAAGCAAAATCAAAAACTTGAGTACCAACTAAATCTGCTGGCATTAAATCCGGAGTACACTGCACACGACGGAAACTACCTGACATAGCTGTTGCAAGAGTTTGAGCAGCAGTAGTTTTTGCGAGACCTGGTACTGATTCAATAAGAATGTGTCCGCCTGCAATAAGAGTAAGAATAAGAGACTCTCGTAAAGCGTCTTGACCGACTAAAGTTTGTGCAAAACGCGCGCGCAAAATATTTGCAATTTGCTGACAACGACGTATGTCATCACTCGAAATAGTTGCAGTGACTTGCGCACTTGCATTAGAAACAGCAGACGGTTGAGGTACAGCTGATCCAATGCCAAGCTTAGAAGCAATTGAAGTTTTATCGGTTAACGGTTTCTTCTGTGGTTGCGGTGGAAATAATGCCATAAGAGACATTTTAACCGATATGCAGTACTGACATRKYSWMARATGNGYATWWKWRWYRKCTTTATAAGATAATTTGCAATATTTAAGACAATTAGATTTCTTGAGWATCTAGGGACCAATTAATTGGCGAAACTCCCATATTAATTAAGGCCTGATTAGCTCTTGAAAATGGATGCGATCCAAAGAATCCTCGCATTGCAGAAAGAGGGCTTGGGTGCGCTGAAGTAATGAGAGTTGCATTCGTCAGCAAAGGAGCCAAACTTTGCGCATTACGACCCCATAAAATAGCTACAAGCGGCAATGGATTACCATTGCAATCAGTTCTATTGTTTAATGCTCGAATAGCTGCATCGGTTACAGGCTCCCAACCTTTTCCTTGGTGGCTATTTGCCTTACCGGCCTCAACAGTTAAACATCTGTTAAGAAGCATCACACCCTGCCTGGTCCACGGTGTTAGATCTCCACTTTTTGGAGTTTCTACACCTAAATCGTTTACTAATTCTTTATAAATGTTTATGAGACTTTTTGGCAGTGGGCGCACTTTTGCAGCTGTGCAAAAACTTAAGCCTACTGGATGGCCCGGCGTTGGATATGGATCCTGGCCAACAATTAAAACTTTAATGCTTTTTAGTGGAATAGAAAAAGCACGCAAAATGTTGTGGCTAGCAGGAAGAATATGATGTCCGCTTTCTATCTGCTCTCGCAAAAATACTCCCATTGCGCGTATTTGTGGCTCAACTGGCTTTAATGCTTCAGCCCAATCAGGATCCATTAGCTCGTTTAAAGGTTTAATATTTTGAGGATTCATATTGCTACTGTATGTCAAGGCATACCATAAAAGGAAATCAATCAAATTTTCTAAATTTGTGCTTTGTGCTAAGCATTAGATAGTATAGATTCATTATTGTTTAAATGATTTTATAAGGAGTGCAATTATGGCGCGAAATAATCAGAACGTGTCGTATACGCCTGATGCTTTTGATGAGCCACCAGAGGGACCGATTGGAGTTCATCGTGGAAATCCTGCGTGGTATGCCGTAATACTTCCTTATTTTGTTGCATTAATTGTTGCAGCGGTTGTTGGTGTTTTGGTTTGGGCTATCGCTTCTGGCGAAATCTCACATCTTCCGTTGCCTTGGAATCATCAGCAACAATTATCTCAATCAGCATCGCCTTCTAAGACTTCTGAAAACAAAAAGTCGGTTAAAAGCGACGAAGATAAATCTTCTGAAGGCGAAGATGACGACGATAATAAATCTGAAGAAAATAAATCAGATAGGAAAGATGCTGGTGACTCTAAGGATAATTCAGCAAATGATTCTAAGACGCAAACTTCACTAGATAAATCAGTTGCTGTGAAAGTTCTTAACGCAACCAAGATAAGCGGTCATGCTGCTGCTGGCGCAGATAAGTTAAAGCAAGCGGGATACGCAAATGTGACAGCTGGAAATCCAACTGGTAAAGTCCCAGGCGAGTCTGTTGTTTGGTATAAAGACGATTCACAAAAAGCTGCAGCTGAAGATATTGCAAAGACTTTAGGTATTAGTGCTGTCGAAAATGAAAAACAAATCGTTTCTCCGATTGTAGTTGTGCTTTGCAAGTAATATTTTTAGCATAAAAATAACCGGTTAGAATTATTTTCTAACCGGTTTTTATGTATAAACGCCAAAAAAGTTGGCACTCGGGTACATAGAGTGCTAATCTTCAAATTAGCACTCAAGCCTTGAGAGTGATAATAAGCAGCTGACGGCTTATTACTCAAGATTGCAGTGAAAAGTTCATAAATAACGTATGTGGAGGAACTATGGCAAAGATTATTGCCTACCAGGAAGACGCCCGTCAGGGTATGCTCGCCGGTTTGGATAAGCTTGCAGACACTGTTAAAGTTACACTTGGTCCAAAGGGTCGCAACGTTGTATTAGATAAGACTTACGGTGCACCAACTATCACAAATGATGGCGTTTCTATCGCTAAAGAAATCGATCTTGAAGATCCATACGAGCGTATTGGCGCCGAACTTGTTAAGGAAGTAGCTAAGAAGACTGATGATGTTGCAGGCGACGGTACTACAACTGCTACTGTTTTGGCACAGTCTTTGGTGCATGAAGGTTTGAAGAATGTTGTTGCAGGAAGCAACCCAATCGCTCTTCGCCGTGGCATCGAAAAGGCTGCTGAAGCAATCGTCAAGGAATTGCTTGCTTCTGCAAAGGATGTTGAGACCAAGGAACAGATTGCTGCTACTGCTACGATTTCTGCAGCTGATCCTGAAGTTGGCGAAAAGATCGCTGAAGCTTTGGATAAGGTCGGTCAGGATGGTGTTGTCACAGTTGAAGACAACAACAAGTTTGGTCTTGACTTGGACTTCACTGAAGGTATGCGCTTTGATAAGGGCTATATTTCCCCTTACTTCGTCACTAACGCTGACGATCAAACTGCTGTTCTTGAAGATCCATACATTTTGCTCACTTCTGGCAAGGTTTCAAGCCAGCAGGATATTGTCCACATCGCTGAGCTTGTTATGAAGTCTGGCAAGCCATTGCTTATTATTGCTGAAGATGTTGATGGTGAAGCATTGCCAACACTTGTTTTGAACAAGATTCGTGGCACTTTCAACACTGTTGCTGTTAAGGCTCCAGGATTCGGCGATCGTCGTAAGGCTATGCTCCAAGATATGGCTATTTTGACCGGTGCACAGGTTGTTTCTGACGACCTTGGCTTAAAGCTCGATTCTATCGACGCTTCTGTGTTTGGTCACGCAGCTAAGGTTATTGTTTCTAAGGATGAAACAACTATCGTTTCTGGTGCTGGATCTAAGGAAGATGTTGATGCTCGCGTGGCTCAGATTCGCGCAGAAATCGAGAACACTGATTCCGATTACGATCGCGAAAAGCTTCAGGAGCGTCTTGCTAAGCTTGCTGGCGGCGTTGCTGTTATTAAGGTTGGCGCTGCTACTGAAGTTGAAGCTAAGGAGCGTAAGCATCGTATTGAAGATGCAGTTCGTAACGCTAAGGCTGCTATTGAGGAAGGTTTGCTTCCAGGCGGTGGCGTAGCTTTGGTTCAGGCTGCTGCAAAGATTGAAAAGTCTCAAGCAATCACAGAGCTTAAGGGCGAAGAAGCGACGGGTGCTGCAATCGTGTTCCGCGCTGTAGAAGCTCCAATCAAGCAGATTGCTCAGAACTCTGGCGTTTCTGGAGATGTTGTGCTCAACAAGGTGCGTGAGCTTCCAGAAGGCGAAGGCTTCAACGCTGCAACCAACACTTACGAAGATTTGATGGCTGCTGGCGTTACTGACCCAGTTAAGGTAACTCGTTCTGCTCTACAGAACGCTGCTTCTATTGCAGGTTTGTTCTTAACCACTGAAGCTGTGGTTGCTAACAAGCCAGAAAAACCAGCTGCAGCACCACAAGCTGGTGCCGACATGGGCTACTAAATTAAAAGTTGTAAAAATTTTATAGCTGAATAGCTCATAGTAAATGGCGGTATGCTCACAAATAAAGTATACCGCCATTTATATTTCATTAGATTATTCAGACTATTCAGCCCATTCCAAATAGGGAAGTAGCTTGAGCTTCCGCATCAAGATACACTCCTGACGCATGTTGCATAGCTTGCTGAATTGCTTCTAATGATTGTTCCATTTGTTGTTGCGCCGCTCGCCACTGCTGAGCGGTCGACGCAAATTGTGTAGCCGCCGATCCAGTCCACACGCTCTGCAATTGCTGTAAATTGGTATACATCCCGTTGACTGCATCTCTAATTGCACTAACCGAGGTTCCAACGGCTGCCGCAGCCTGCTGAATTTGCTCTGAATCAACTCGAAATTGTGCCATATTTCCCCTCCATTTGTTTTGCGTCTAAATAAACGCTTTTTATAAATTATTTTGCGAAACATTCCAAATAAATTAAGCAAAGATTTTTATAATGCTACTTTTACTTGTGTGATGTCACGCTATTATGAATATATGCCATCAAAAAACTACGAAAAAGATTTATGCACCAATGTGGTTAAAAGCTTAGCTTGCACGCGTATTGCAAATTTTAACTACCAGCATTCTCATTCAAAACTATTTTTAGCTAAACGCGTATTGCTTTTATTAATGGCATTTTTATTTAGTTTTTCTTTTATTCTTCCAACTCTTCCAATAAATTCGCTCATATTTTCACCTTTAAATAGAGTAAATACAATTAATGCATATGCTGAAAGTAATGAGCAAAATTCTGGAATAGTTGCAACAGACTCAATAACAGACACAGAAAATTTGCTTGGGGATTCTGTCAGTAAAGTTGCTGACATGATTGAGACAACAAAAAAGCGTACAGGAGTAAATGTTAGGCTCTTATATTTGTCTACTTTTGGAAATACAAAAAATCCATCAAAATGGGCTAGTGATTTGTTGATTAGTACGCTTCCAGCTAAAAATACTGTGCTGCTTACAGTAGCAACTCATGATGGAAGATTAGTTGTAGCTGTTTCGCCTAATTCCGATGAATGGCTCAAAAATAAAAATACTGTAGACTCGTTATCCGATGCAGCTTATAAGCCATTAGTAAGCACAACTGGAACGCATTGGGATCAATCTGCAATAATGATGATGAAACAAATAATGCGTGCAAAACGTACGTCAACAACTTCTTCTGCAAGTCTTATTTCTACAATTATTATGCTATTAATATTGTTGGCATTATTCTCAATAGTCGCGATTATTCTGTTTAGAAAGAATCGCATACAACGTCAAATACTTGCTGGTGTTAGAAAAGCTCGTAGAAGGCACGCTCGTCACAGGTAGACAAAAATATTCGATAACTTGTTTTATTTTCAGCAATTATTCAGGAAACATTCAGCTTGATAAGTGATGCTAATCAATATGAGTAAGAACGTTGAAGCATCTATTGTCGTGGTCGATGACGAGCCATCAATCCGTGAACTTTTGGTAGCATCTTTGCATTTTGCTGGGTTTGAAGTAGAAACTGCTGCATCCGGCTCAGAAGCTGTTGAAGTAATTGAACGAGTAAATCCAAATCTTATCGTTATGGATGTTATGCTCCCAGATATTGATGGTTTTACTGTTACGAGGCGTATTCGTCAAAATGGAATTAAAGTTCCTGTATTGTTCCTAACTGCAAGAGACGATACACAAGATAAAATTATGGGTCTAACCGTTGGTGGAGATGACTACGTTACAAAGCCATTCAGCTTGGAAGAAGTAGTGGCAAGAATACGAGCAATTCTTCGCAGAACACAAGAACCTGATGAAGAAACTCATATTATAAAAGTTGCGGATCTTGAGATTAACGAGGATTCTCATGACGTAACTCGATGCGGCGTGCCAATCGAACTTAGCCCAACTGAATACAAACTACTTCATTATCTTATGGACAATGAAGGTCGAGTTCTGTCAAAAAGCCAGATTTTGAATCACGTATGGCAGTACGATTGGGGCGGAGACGCAGCAATCGTTGAATCTTATATTTCTTATTTAAGAAAGAAGATTGATGGCATTGAAATTACTGATGATTCAGGAAAACAGCAAAAAGTAGTTCCTCTTATTGAAACTAAACGTGGCATCGGTTATATGATTCGAGAGCCTAAGGCAGGTCAAGCCTGATCATGCAATCTAGTAATAATAACTACAATAACGCTGAATCAACTATTAGCAACAGCACAAATAATAACTCTAAAGATGATTCAGATGTTAGAACTGCTGGAAAAAGTGTTGCGATAGAGCTAAGTGAAAATAACAAAAAAAACAAAAAGCCTCGTAAAACCTGCTGGCTACGTCGTCGCATAAATGCAATACCACTGAGTACGCGTTTAGTTGCATGTACTCTTGCTATTTTAACTGTAGCCGCTTTTTGCATATCACTATCAATTCAGCAGCTCGTAGGAAATTATTTGCTAGAAAAAACTGATGTACAATTAGCAAGTCAAGCGCAATTTGTTTATGACAATGTTGATTCATTGCGCATGAAAAACTCAAATCAATCTTCAGTAGGTCCAAATAATTACTTTATGCAAGTTAGAGATACGCATAATAAAATTATTTCTACTCCATTAATACCAATTAAAGGATCGGTTGTTTCSKKTCYYWAACTTCCTGCAGACGGTTTTGATAGTAAAAAAATTGTTACCCACAAGCCTTACACAGCACCTGCAATTGTCAAGGGGAATACTAATAAAGTCGATGCAATCACTAAAAAGGCTGCAACAGCTCCATGGAGAGTTTTAGTATTAACGTGGGGTCAAAAAAATAGCTATAATTCAGAGTTAAGTGTTAGCGGTTATGTCTATATTGCTTTATCTCTTAGCGATCAAATTGATACCGTTAGCACACTTACTCGTTACTGTATAATGGTGAGTATTGCAGTTATTTTGTTTGGAGCAGTATTTTCAGCAATTATTATTCAATCAGCTTTAAGACCGTTAAAACGAATTGAAAAAACAGCTTCAAAAATTGCTTCTGGAGATTTAAGCAAACGAGTTCCATCTGCTCCTGAAAATACTGAGGTTGGATCTTTAGCAGCTTCTCTTAACTCTATGCTTGCTCGTATTGAAAGAGGATTTAATGAGCAAGAAGATATGACAGAAAAAATGAAGCGATTCGTTTCAGATGCAAGTCATGAATTACGTACTCCATTAGCTGCAATTCATGGATATGCTGAGTTATATACAATGTGGCGCAACATGCCAGGAGAGCAGGAGAGAGCAGATGACTCTATTGCCCACATTAAGGCTTCTAGCGAGAGAATGACTGAACTAGTAGAAGATTTGCTTTCTTTGGCGCGTTTTGATGAGGGTCGTGGAATTAATATTTCACAGCAAGTTAGCTTATCTCCAATACTTTCTGACGCGGCTAATGATCTACATGCTCTTGATCCTGCTAGATCCGTTCAACAAGGCTATTTAACTATTTCGGATGAGTGGAAGCTTATGAGTTGCACAAATTGCGATTTTGAGCGTAAGCTCCAATTCCATGTTGGTACACTTCCAACTGTTACGCTACTCGGTGATGGTGCTAGATTACGCCAAGTAATGACAAATATCGTAGGAAATATTCATAGATACACCCCTGTTGATTCTCCTGTAGAAATTGCAGTAGGAGTTATGAAGGCGTCTATAACTCCAAATGAATTATCTAAATTACCTTCTGTAAAAGAATCACTGAAGGAGTTTTTGGAAGCAGCGGAAGTCAGCCAATCTACTGATACGGGTCATAAGTATGCTGTAATTCGAGTTGTTGACCATGGCCCTGGAGTTCCAGAAGAATCATTGTCTAGAATTTTTGAGCGTTTCTATATTGCTGACCCATCAAGAGCTAGAGAAAAAGGTGGAACTGGCTTGGGTATGGCAATTGCGCAATCTGTAGTAAAAGCGCATCATGGTTTTATTTGCGCAACTATATCTTCTCCATTAGAAGCATCGACCAATTCTAAAACTAATCTTGATGACACTATGGATGGGTCTGAGCAAATAGATGTTAAAGCTCATGGCCTAACTCTTACTGTAGTTCTGCCAGTTAATGAAATCGATGAGCCTTCTAAAATTGTTAACGATTAAAATATTGGCATTAGCAACACTTGCGTAGGTTAAAAAAATTTTATTGCCCGCGTGTATGCGCTACAATGTAATAAGGAAACAAGTAATAACAATATTTGGTACACTATCTATAAACCTATCGCATATGCTGATACTTTATGCCTTGTGCACTTCAGCGTGCGAAATGAGAATTATTTGGAGTGAGGTGTGTTATGCCCAATGGGCGCGTGCGTTGGTACGATACGCAGAAGGGGTACGGCTTTATTGTTGGAGATGATGGTAAGGATGTTTTCTTGCCAGCAGCAGCATTGCCAGTTACTGTAAAAACTTTACACAAGGGTACACGAGTTGAGTTTTCTGTAATTGAAGGTCGCAAAGGACCACAGGCTATGGGCTTGAATGTTATTGCAACAGCACCATCGCTTGTAAAGGCTACTCGTCCTAAAGCCGAAGATATGGCAGCTATTGTAGAAGATCTTATTAAGCTTCTTGATTCTGCTGGTAATGGTTTGCGTCGACGTCATTACCCATCAACTGTTGAAAGCAAAAAACTTGCTACATTGTTGCGTGCAGTGGCAGATAATTTTGACGTTCAGGAATAGTGTCTGGAATATTATTTATGACTGATGAAGTGATGGATCCACAAGAACTAGCTAGAAGTATAGCTGTGGAAACTTCAGAACGTACTGATGCAGTAGGAGATTTTGTATCTTCTATAGAGCTTGGCGACGGAGTTACAGACTTTCGTTTCGTAAGCAATTTAGTTGGGTATGAAGGCTGGCAGTGGTCAGTTACGTTGTATCATGATGAAGAAACGCAACGTTGGACCGTGAACGAATCAACGCTTGTTCCTACTGAAAATTCTTTGCTTTCACCACCATGGATTCCGTGGAAAGACCGCTTGAAACCAAGTGATTTTTCTGTAATGGACTCTATTGGCACATCTGAAGACGATTCTCGACTAGAAGATGGCTTCCGTCAAGTAAATAATATTGATGATAATAATTCTGAAAAGAATATAGAATCAGCAAATTCAGATGATTATTCTGAGTCTAAAACTGAAGATGACGCTAAAGCTAATACTAGCGAAGAAGATGCAGACACAAACGCAAACGCAGAAAAAGATATTAATCAAAATCAAGAATCTTGCGATGCAAATAATGATTTTGACGAAGATCTTGAAGAAGCTGTTTCAACGCTAAGACTGTCTCGCAGACGAGTAATGACTGCGGAAGCAATTTCGCAAACAGCTAAACGCTGGTACGCAGGTCAACATGGCCCAAAGTCGTTATCTACAAAAATTGCCGATGGCAAAGCATGTTCATCATGCGGATTCCTCATTCCTCTAGCTGGAAGTTTAGGCTCTATGTTTGGCGTATGCGCAAACATGTGGAGCCCAGACGATGGGCGAGTTGTATCGCTTGATCATGCTTGTGGTGAGCATTCTGACATTGAACCACCTGAGCCATCGCAGCTTTGGATTCAATCTGAACCTGCATACGACGATTATCATATTGACATTTTGCAACAAGCTCCACGAGATGAGCGAGCAGACGTTGAGCTTATTGAGGAAGCAATCGAAGACAGTAAGATGCATCGTCGTAAGCGCAGAAAATTAGATTCAAAATTGCGCAACAAAAAAGAAGCCTCAACAGACAAAGATGAACAAAATAATTTATCTGAATCTGATTTAATAGACAATTCAACTATTGACGAAAAATCATATGAAAATAATGATGACAMAMWTCGCGAAATTGAAGTTGAAAATCAAACTGAAAAAATTGAAGAGACTGTAGCTAATGAATCTGAAAAATTTGAAAAATCCCAAAAAGATACAGATTATCCTGATTCTTCAGAAGTAAACTTAGTAGACGAAAATTCTGTTACAGAAGAAATACCGTTAACAGGAAAAGTGGAAGAGTCACAAGAATCTGAAGACACTTCAAAAACTAGAGCATCCACATCAATGCGATTATATAAAAGAAAATCTCGCAGACAACATAAGTAATTATGCAAGAAACGAGAATATGAATATTTAGGTTCATCATTCATGATTATTGTGATGCTATGGAATGCTGTACGAATGAATAAATATATACGACGCTTCGCGTCATGGCGACTCGTTACCATGGAATGAAGGAAAAGAACGGAAGGCAGTTATGTTTGAACGGTTCACTGATCGCGCACGACGCGTGATTGTGCTAGCTCAGGAAGAGGCTCGCTCACTTCAGCACAATTATATTGGTACTGAGCATATTTTGCTCGGGCTTATTCGCGAAGGTGAGGGCATTGCCGCGAAAGCGTTAAGCTCAAAAGGTGTAGGCCTAGAAGGCACTCGCAAACAGGTTGAAGAGATGATCGGCAAAGGCACTGTTTCGCCTGCTGGTCATATTCCTTTTACGCCTCACGCTAAGCAAGTGCTTGAACTGAGTTTGCGCGAAGCTCTTCAGCTTGGTCACAGTTATATTGGTACTGAGCATATTTTGCTAGGGCTTATACGCGAAGGCGAAGGTGTGGGCACGCAAGTACTTATAAAGATGGAAGTTGATCTTGGAGACTTGCGAAGCACTACTGTTGATTTAATTCGTGGAGATAATGCTCCTAATGGTAGCGAGAAGGGCGAGTTAGCTAATGCTGGAAGTGTGCAAGATAAGCGAAATCAATCCGGCTCTGCTCTTCTTGATCAATTTGGACGCAATTTAACATTTGAAGCGCAAGAAGGAAAGCTTGATCCTGTTATAGGTCGTTCTGAAGAAATTGAACGCGTTATGGTTGTACTTAGCCGACGCACGAAGAATAATCCTGTGCTTATTGGAGAGCCTGGAGTTGGTAAGACTGCAGTTGTAGAAGGTCTCGCACAGAAAATCGTTGAAGGCGATGTGCCGGAAACGTTAAAAAATAAGCAAGTTTATTCTCTAGACTTAGGTTCAATGATTGCAGGATCTCGCTACCGTGGCGATTTCGAAGAGCGCTTGAAAAAAGTGCTTAAAGAAATTAAAACACGCGGCGATATTGTGCTTTTTATTGATGAGATTCACACTATTGTTGGAGCAGGTTCTGCTGATGGAGCTCTTGGTGCATCCGATATGCTTAAACCAATGCTTGCGCGTGGAGAGCTACAGACAATTGGTGCTACTACTACTGACGAGTATCGCAAGTATATTGAAAAAGATGCTGCTTTGGAGCGTCGTTTCCAGCCGATTCAAGTTCCAGAACCTACAATTGCTGAAACTATCGAGATTCTTAAAGGATTGCGTTCTCGCTACGAAAATCACCATCATGTAACTATTACCGATGGAGCTTTACAGTCTTCTGCTGAGCTTTCTGATCGTTACATTCAAGATCGTCACCTTCCAGATAAGGCTATTGATCTTATTGATGAAGCTGGTGCGCGCTTGCGTATTAAGCGCTTGACTCAGCCGCCTGAGCTCAAAGAATTAAACCATAAGATTGCTAAGATTTCCGAAAAGAAAGATGAAGCAATCAAGCAGCAAGATTTTGAAGAAGCTGCCAATCTTCGCGACGATCAAGAAAAGCTTGAGAATGAAGCTGCAGAGAAGGAAAAGGCTTGGCGCGAAGGCGAGTCTAACGTCAAGATGGTTGTTGATGAAGACATGATTGCTTCCGTTGTTTCAAGCACTACAGGCATTCCTGTAGTAAAGCTTACTCAAGCGGAATCACAGAAGCTTCTTCAAATGGAATCTGAACTTCACAAGCGTATTGTTGGTCAAGATGAAGCTGTGTCTGCTTTAGCTCGCTCGATTCGTCGTGCTCGAGTTGGTTTGAAGGATCCTAAACGTCCTTCTGGATCGTTTATTTTTGCTGGTCCTACTGGAGTTGGTAAAACTGAGCTTGCCAAGGCGCTTGCAAACTTCTTGTTTGATGACGATAATGCCTTAATCAGAGTTGACATGTCAGAGTTTGCAGAAAAGTATGCTGCGTCTAGGCTTTTCGGTGCTCCTCCTGGATATGTTGGATATGAAGAAGGTGGCGAGCTTACTGAAAAAGTTCGCAGAAAGCCATTCTCTGTGGTGCTTTTCGACGAGATTGAAAAAGCTCATCCAGATATTTTCAACACGCTTTTGCAGGTACTCGATGACGGTCACTTAACAGACGGTCAGGGTAGAAAAGTGGACTTCAAGAATACGATTATTATTCTTACCACCAATCTTGGTACTCGCGATATTGCGAAGGCTGCAAACACTGGCTTTACACTTGGAAATAACGCTGATTCCACGTATCAGCGCATGAAAGATCAGGTTAATTCTGAGCTTAAGCGTCATTTCCGTCCAGAGTTCTTAAACCGTTTGGACGACACTATTGTGTTCCGTCAGCTTACGGAGCCAGAAGTTCGTCAAATTGTTGACATGGACGTGAAGTTGCTTAACGACAGGCTGTTTGATCGTCACATGTCTCTAGAAATTACGGATGCCGCTAAGAATTTGCTTGCACAGAAAGGCTTCGATCCTTTGCTTGGTGCACGTCCGTTGCGTCGCGTAATTCAGCGAGATATTGAGGATACTATTTCTGAAAAGATTTTGCTTGGTGAACTTTCTGACGGCGAACACATTAAGGTGGATGCTGAAGGCGAAGGATTGCTGGGGGAGTTCACAATTAAAGGCGAAAAGTTTGAGACAATAGACACAACTGCTGCTGTTGCTACTGAAGAAAATAAGTCTGAAGAAAATAAATCTGAGGATAATAAGTCTGAAGATAGCGCAGCTAAAGAAGATAGCAATAAGAATAAGTAAAGTTACACAATAACTAACTGAATACACTAAAAGCCCGGCGCGTAAACTCGTCGGGCTTTTTGTTTGAATAAATTYTRTNNNMWCKTATAMAYWWCYTAGCAGTTATGTCAGACGCAGTGCACATTACATTAGCAGAAGTTCCAGTTGCGCTCTTATGAGACACTTCTTTGCCATCAACAGTAATTGAACATTCAACTTTGTAATTGTCTGGCGTTGGATTATCAACGTCTATTTTTGGCGATGCCATGATTGTCCAATCCTTTTGAGCATCCTTGCCAGTAAAGACTTTCTCCCAAACACCATTATTTGTGCTTTCATTGCTGTTAGAACCAGAAACTAATAAGTTAATATCAGTTGGAGCAGTGCCCTTAACTTGAATCTTCATCTCTTTAGCATTCTCATTGGCAATACCTTTTGCCATATTGTCTAGCTTTTTACTTGCTTTATCTAAGCCAGACTTAGCTTTATCTATAGAAGCACTAAAACTTGCTTGCATAGATAAAGTAATTACTATTGAAAGGATACCTAGAACAAGACCAGCGATTACCATTCCATGACCACGCTTGTGTCCTTTTTTACCAGTTGATTTCCAAGAGCATCCAGCAAAAACTATTGCTAGAACTCCCAACACTATGCACAAATTGTTAATAATTGGAACTACAGAAAATACAATGCTAATAATACCCAATACAAGCGCAGATATTCCAAGCCCACTCAAATGCTTGTTATTGTTATCATTATTCACTGGAGGCATTTCCATATTCTCCCCATTCATCTTTCTTCCTTTCTTAATTCGATTTGAAAATTATGCAAAATTAGAGTCAGCCCCAAAATTTGCATACAGCACAATAAAGTTTATTCACTTAAAAAAAAAGCAATATTTTTTTCGAACTATGTGGATAAAAGGTTCAGTTACGAGTTTCACAATTCAACTGCGTATTGTTTCAGAAGAATGAATATGCTAGAAGGTCACACAAAACTTGTGACCCTCTGCTAACAGCAATCAACACTTCTTAATATAAATCCTGACTTGTAGAAACTACAGATTTGTTTTTAGTTTTGTGGGTTTGTTTATATTAAATTCATTCCTTAGTCATGTGAATATAGGATTTGAAGAGAATTTCTAGGCGCTCGTCGTTATTAGTGCAAGGCTTTGTAGCACCAAAAGCAACATCTACTATTTTATCTAGCTCGTCATGAGCTTTGCGCAAATCTGTTGGCATGTATGTTTGGTCTAGTTTCTTAACTCTTGTGTGCAATGAAACTTTTCCTTTTGTACTCTGAAACTATTGCTTTCTGTGCTATATATCCCAACACTCACC
>NZ_LWSR01000003.1:0-1583 GCF_001660745.1 Gardnerella sp. 26-12 | reverse complement strand
TATATATCCCAACACTCACCACGTGGAGACTGTCGTATTGATGTCAAAGGCTGATTAGGTGGGTGCATTTTTGCCCTTATGTAGCAGGGTTTAGCGAGGGCTATCGTTAAAAGGTTTAATGTGCGGCGGCTTTAAGCTGGGTTCTCGTGATTTTTGAGTGCAGTTTGGCTGTTTGAGGGAAGATGTCGACGCTCTAGGGTTGAGTGCACAGGATGTTAACGTTAAAAGGTGCACACACTTTGCACCCACCCTGTGAAGTGGGAAAATATAGCTCAAAAGGTAAAATGAAACCTGATTATTAGTATGTGCACGAGGAGGTGCTTAAGGAATGGATAATAAGAAGTTTATCGCAGAGACGAAAGATGTTCGTTTAACGGTGAAACGTGCTGATACCTTTGGCGTGAGTTTTGTTAACTGTGAACAAGATATATTGAGGGTTGAGGAAGCGCAAAATGTTATAAGGCTTATTCAAACTAAAAAAGTTTCAGCTTCGAATTGGCTGAGGTGGTTTACTCAGGGTATGCCTGAAATTGTTGTGAGTTTGCCACATGATGTGGAAGTTTGTGAGGTTGAATCTGATTCTAATCAAGTGCTCATCACAGATATTGAGATTGGTAAGCTTTATGTAGAAGTGAACAATGGCAAGGTAGAAGTTGTTAATTTGAAGGCGGATGATGTCTTTCTTAAATGTTATAATGGGCTGGCTTCAGCAACAAACGTAGAAGTAACTCATGTTTGTACGCTTGATACGTTAAATGGCATGAGTATTTTAGAAGGAACAATCACCAAGGATGCAAGCCTTGAAGTAGATTGTGAGAATGGTGTCACCGAGGTTTCAGATAAGAAGAAGGTAAATTGTAAAAACGATGGATTTGCGCATTACATGGTGCACTGTCTTAATGGGAAAGCTATTGCGAAGTAGCAGACATATAGATCAAAAAAGAAGCAATAAAACTTGATATAAGTTGGAATTAGAGCGTATATAGACATACCGATAAAGGAGGAAGCCGTATATGCTCTATGTAAAATTTGATGATTTCGAAGATGTTAGCGTCATGGGAAATGAGAAAGATCATGGAATGTTTATTCCGATTAAGGATGGGAATGTGTATGCTGAGTGCGAACGGTGCGGTGTAGTTGAAAGGATCACCTCACCATGCGAATTCATTGCTAGCACATTTAGGTCAAGAGTGAACTTCAATGAAGGTTATGAACTTTGCGAGAAGTGCTTGCAAGAGGTTGAGTTTGTTACTGTTGCTTTGAGAACTGGAAAATTACCTAATCGAGAATTGAAATAACTGAAAAAGCAAAGCAGTGATAACCGTAGTAATACAGGAAAAACTAAACGTTAAAAGGTGCACACACTTTGCACCCGGGCGGTAAATGATAATTTAGGGAGGCGTTTTATGTCAGTAATTAAAATTGAAAACCTCACTTTTTCATATTATGGATATGTAAAACCCATATTTAAAAATGTATCGTTTTCCTTTGATACAAACTGGAAAACGGGATTGATAGGAAGAAATGGAATCGGTAAATCAACTCTATTTAAGTTACTTTTAAATCAAGAAACTTATCAAGGT
>NZ_LWSR01000029.1:0-13848 GCF_001660745.1 Gardnerella sp. 26-12 | reverse complement strand
AAGTCCTCCAAGACTAAGAAAAACAATGACGAGGATCCTCCACATGTTTTCTGTAGACCTCGTATTAGCTTGCCTGTATATGAGGGTGAAGTTAGTGTTGGTTTTTCTCGTGAATGCTTGAAATACCATGTTGGAATGTGTTATTTCGACAGTAGAGATGAGCAGGCTTTTGTTAATTTAGCTTTAAAAACTTGTCAAATTGCTTGTATAGCTGCAGATATTTCGAGAGGTAGGCCTATTTCTCCAGCAATGTCGCAGCTTCTAACAAAAAGTTGTATTACTAAATTAACTAACATGTGGAAACTGATGGATGAGTATTTCACTGATAATAACGATTCGGAAACTCGCTCTGCTGTGCGTAGTTTTCCTGCAGTTCCGAGTTTGTTTAATGGAATGTTAGTCAGCCCGAATCATTTTGAAGGTGTTGTGCGCATTTGTGCAGGACCTGTGAAATACTGGGCGTCGTTATCTTTGGAATTGAAAAATAATCGTTGGATTTGCACGTATGCAGATCTAGGATAAAATCGTCGCTTATAGTAGGTAGCTGAAATAAGACATCTATGATAATGCGTTTGAAGACTTATGTACATATATTCAAATAAATATGAGCCCCTTATTGCTTGATTTGCTGATTTTTCAACAATTTTTAGCAATAAAGGGGTTCACTTTTGTAAGATTAAACATTCTAACTTGTATGATTTGTAGAATCTAAGTTTTTTCAGTGTTTGTTYGTAAATGACAATATTAAGTATTATTTTTTGTACTTCATGCAGTCGTGTCGATTCTGTTATCAAGTACAATAAATAATATGCTCCGAGAATTTGCTGTAGAAGCCATTCACCCAACTCAAGACGGTGATACCATTTATTCCTTACTCGCCAATCGTGCTATGCGTAGCCCACAAGACTTGGTTGCTCAATGGCAAGACGATGAAACTCGTCGTTGGCATGATGTTACTTCATCTGAAATGCTCGCGAAAGTTCGTGCAGTAGCTCGAGGCTTAATAGCGCTCGGAGTTCAGCATGGCTCCAAAGTTGTTATTTACTCTGCTACATGCTATGAGTGGGGTGTTGTCGATTTTGCTTGTGCATGTATTGGTGCTGTAAGCATTCCTATTTATGAAACAGATTCAGCATTGCAGGCAGCTGACATTATCGATGAAGTTAAGCCAGTTATTGCTTTTGCTGGAGACGATGCGCATGCTCAATGCTTAGAGCGTGTTCGTCAGGATCATAAACATATAACTTTGAAAACCGTATTTAATTTCAAAGCTGGCGGCTTGGAAGCCGTTGTTGATTTTGGTAAATCTACTACTGATGATGAGCTTAATAAAGCTGTTGATGCTGTTAAGGCAGATGATTTAGCTACTATTGTTTACACTTCTGGTTCGACTGGTAGACCTAAAGGCGCAATGCTTTCAAATCGTAATTTTACGCATATTGTTTTTGCTGGTTATGATGTTCTTAACGATATGCTATGCAAGCCAAATCGTTTGCTTTTATTCCTTCCATTGGCGCATTGTTTTGCTCGGTACATTCAATATGTTGCTATTGGTGCTCACGGTGTTATTGGATATGTGCCTAATGCTAAGCATCTTTTGGCTGATTTGCGTAGTTTTAAGCCTACGTATTTACTCGGCGTGCCTAGAGTTTTTGAAAAAGTTTATAATGCTGCCTCACAAAAAGCTGGTGCTGGTATAAAGGGTCGTATCTTTGCTAAAGCTGTAAAACATTTCATTCAATGGTCTCGCGACAATGTTGAAGGTAAAACTCATTCTCTTGCTGCACGCATGAATCATGCGATGTATATGAAAACAGTTGGCTCGTCTATTCGCTCAGCTTTAGGCCCTAATCTTTCATGGTTGGCCTGCGGTGGAGCTCCAATGGATGCTGATTTAGCTCATTTCTTTAATGGTCTTGATGGCATTACTTTTATTCAAGGCTATGGAATGACTGAAACTGCCGCTCCTTGTGTAGTTAATTTTGAGCATGCAAATCAAGTTGGATCTGTAGGTCGACCTGGTCCTGGTATAGCTATCCGTCTTGCTGACGACGATGAAGTGCTTATTAAAGGTCCTAACGTATTTATGGGATATTTCAATAAGCCTGAGCTTACTGCAGAAGTTATTGACGAAGATGGATGGTTGCATTCAGGCGATCTTGGCTCAATAGATGATGAAGGATTCTTGTCTATTACTGGTCGCAAAAAAGATATTATTATTACTGCCGGTGGCAAGAATATAAGTCCTGCTCCTATGGAAGGTATTATTGCTCAATGCCCATTAGTTTCTCATGCTGTAGTAGTGGGCGATGGTAAGCCATTCGTTTCTGCTTTAATTGAGCTTGATTCAGATATGGTTCGTTCTTGGCTAAAGAATAAGGGTATGGATGTTAACCTTACTATGAGTGAGATTGCTACTAACGAAGCAGTGCGTTCAGTAATTCAGCAATTTATTGACCAAGCTAATAGTACTGTTTCTCGCGCTGAGTCTGTTCGTAAGTTTGTTATTTTGCAAGATGAATTTACTCAAGATGCTGGAACCTTGACTCCAAGTATGAAGATTGTTCGTCCGAAGATTCTTGCTCGCTATGCTGATATTATCGAAACGCAATTGTATGCTCCAAAGCCTAATACTCGTCCTTTGCCAGCAACTGTAAAGATTCTCGATAAAACTACTGAGACTGTTAAGCAAGCACAGGAGACTGTTAAGCAAGCTCAGGAAGCTGTAACTCCTCGAGTACGTCAAGCTATCGATCAAGCTGCGAATCATTTGAAGCGTTTTGGTGAAGAATCTTCATCAGATTCCTCTTCGACATCGCATAGTGATCATAATGAACATGTCGAGTAAAAAGCTTACATATTTGTAGTTGTTTTTCGTTATTCCTACTTACATAAAAGAAAGAGTAATCGAGTGTCTATTAGAAAAATTCGTATTGTTCCGGATCCCGTATTGCGAACTCCTTGTGATGAGATTCGTGAAATTACGCCAGCTGTGAAACATTTAGTTGATGATTTATTGGAAACGGTAAATGACCCAGGTAGAGCTGGATTGTCTGCTAATCAGATTGGTGTAAGTTTTAGAGCTTTTTCTTACAATATAAATGGTCGAATCGGCTATATTTTAAATCCCGTAATTGAAGAGCTAAAAGGTGAACAGTACGACGACGAGGGTTGCCTTTCTGTTCCGGGATTATGGTACAAAACTAGGCGTGCAAATTATGCTAGAGCTTGTGGAATTGATTTAGATGGTAAGACTGTAGTGCTTGAAGGTGAAGGTCTTATGGCTAGAATGATTCAGCATGAGTGTGATCATTTAGATGGTCATATTTATTTAGATAGGCTTGAAAAGGATGTGCGCCGTCAAGCGTTGCGTGAGTTGCGCAATAATATGCGTAGCTAAGTTTTAGTTTTTATGCGTTATGTGTAAATAATTTTTTAAAAGTTATCGGCATTTTTGTTGCTTTTATTGCTACAAGGATGCCGATTTTTGGTATTGAGTATCTGATATAATCACTCTCTGCGTGTCCATTTTGAGCATGAGTATTGCCGCGTTATATGATTGCTCGCTTTTTATTGTCTACACGGATTCGCAAATACGCGCCATGTACGCGTCCGTTCGTGTCGGTCGGCTTGGATTTAGGCATGTGTCAGCCAAGTTGCATGCGAACAGACATGGCCAGGAAATAACCGACAAGAAAGGTATATAGATATGGCACAGATTACCATGAGCGAAATGCTGAAGGCTGGTTTGCACTTCGGTCATCAGACTCGTCGCTGGAACCCAAAGATGAAGCAGTTCATTCTTACCCAGCGCAATGGTATTCATATCATCAATTTGTTCAAGTCTCTCGACATGATCGACAAGGCTTATGACTTCATCAAGCAGACTGTTGCTCACAACGGCACTGTTCTCTTCGTGGGCACTAAGAAGCAGGCTCAGGAAGCTGTACAGAATCAGGCAACTCGCGTAAACATGCCTTATGTTTGCGAGCGTTGGCTTGGCGGTATGTTGACCAATTTCCAGACTGTTTCTACTCGCGTAAAGCGCTTGAAGGAACTTGAGGAAATGGACTTCAGCGATGTTCGTGGATCCGGCTTGACTAAGAAGGAACTTTTGCTTCTCGAGCGCGAGAAGGACAAGCTTTCCAAGCAGCTCGGTGGTATTCGCAACATGAACCGCACTCCATCCGCCATGTTCGTTGTTGATATTAACAAGGAAGCTTTGGCTGTTGAAGAAGCCCATAAGCTTGGTATTCCAGTTGTGGCAATTGTTGATACCAACACTGATCCTGAGTCTGTTGAGTATCCAATTCCTGCTAACGACGATGCTATTCGTGGCATTGAGTTATTGACTAGCTTGATGGCTGATGCTGTAGCTGAAGGTTTGCTTGAGCATGCCGGTAAGGGCGCTAAGTCTGAAGGTAATGATGCTCAGCCAATGGCAGCTTGGGAGAAGGAATTGCTCACCAAGGAAGGCGAAGCTGAAGCTAAGCCTGCCAAGGAAGAAAATACTGAGGCAAACGCCTGATAAGCTAATTTGCAACCAGATTCTTATTTAGAAGCTGCAAAATCCAATTGATTTTGCTTTTTGCAGCTTTTAAGAATCATATTGATACGAGGAGAACAAAATGGCAGCAATTACTGCAGCGTTGATTAAGCAGGTGCGCGAAGAAACTGGCGCCGGCATGATGGACGTTAAAAAGGCTCTTACTGAAGCTGAAGGCGACGTTGCCCGCGCTAAGGAAATCATCCGTGCTAAGGGTATTCAGGCAGCTGGTAAGCGTGAAGGTCGTAAGGCTCAGGAAGGTACCATCGCTTCTAAGGTTGTTAAGTCTGCTGAAGGCGAAACTGGTTACGCAGTTGAGTTGAATTCTGAAACTGACTTTGTGGCAAAGACACCAAAGTTTGTGGAATTCTCAAACACTGTTCTTGACCATGCTGTCGAAGCTAATGCTTCTACTGCTGAAGAAGTACTTGCAGCCCCAGCTGATGGTGCAACTGTTAAGGAATCTGTTGAAGAAGCAGCAGCTTTGTTCGGCGAGCATGTCAAGGTTGGTCAGGTTGCTAAGGTAAGCGGTCCACACGTTGAGATTTACGCTCACAAGAAGTCTGTGGAATTGCCTCCAAGCATCGTTTCCATGATTGCTACTGACGAAGCTGGTGCAAAGGTTGCTCACGAAGCTGCTTTGCAGATTTCCGCTATGGGTGCGCAGTGGCTTCGCCGTGAAGATGTTCCAGAAGAAGTTTTGGAATCTGAGCGTCGCGTTGCAACCGAGAAGTCCTTAGCTGAAGGCAAGCCAGAGAAGATTGTTCCAAAGATTGTTGAAGGACGTATGAACGCCTTCTTCAAGGAAACTGTACTTCTCGAGCAGGCATACGTTAAGGATCCATCCAAGAGCGTTGGTGACTTGTTCAAGGAAGTTGGCGGCACCGCTCTTGCCTTTGCTCGCGTTGAGGTTGGCAAAGGTGCTACTGAATAAGCACTAATTATATAAGAATTTATTTTTGTTCTTGTATATAGGGTTGCGTGCACAAGTTGTGCGCAACCCATTTTTATATTCATTGTCCAGCTTAACGTGCGTTTTGAGTGTCGTTATTGATAGATAAACTGACAAAGATATACCTCATTCGCCGTTATGACTGGAGGAATCTGTATGGCTATTGCACAAACGGATGAAGGAAAGTCCCGTAGGGTTTTATTAAAGCTTTCTGGAGAAGCATTCGGTGGTGGCGCTGTTGGTATTGATACTCATGTTATTCGTAGGATTGCTGGCGAAATAGTAGCTGCAGTGAATCAAGGCGTTCAGGTTGCTATTGTTGTCGGCGGCGGTAACTTCTTTAGGGGAGCAGAACTGCAGCAAGCAGGTATTGATCGTAGCCGTGGTGATTATATGGGTATGTTGGGCACTGTAATGAACTGCTTGGCTCTTCAGGATTTTCTTGAGCAAGCAGGGCAAGCAACTCGCGTACAAACTGCTATTACAATGGGTCAGGTTGCAGAACCTTATATTCCGTTGAAAGCAATTCGTCACCTTGAAAAGGGTCGTGTGGTTATTTTTGGTGCTGGTGCCGGAATGCCATATTTTTCTACTGATACTGTTTCTATTCAACGTTCATTGGAAATTCATTGCGATGAAGTTCTTATGGGCAAGAATGGTGTGGATGGCGTATATAGTGCTGATCCTCGTAAAGATTCTACTGCTCGTAAGTTCCTAACATTAAACTACAAGCGCGCTATCGTTGATGGTTTAGCTGTTATGGATGCGTCTGCGCTTTCTATGGCTCGCGATAATAATCAAAAAATTCGTGTGTTTGGTCTTGAGGGCGAAGGTAACGTAACTAGTGCTCTTGTTGGAGAATCTATTGGCACATTAGTGTCTAATGCAGAGCCAACATTTGCTTAAATATTATAAAGGAGAACACATGTCAGCAATAATTGATCAAGCCCGTGAACAGATGAATAAGTCTGTTGAAGCTACTAAAGAGAATTTTATGGGTATTCGCACCGGTCGTGCTAATCCTGCTTTGCTAAACGGAATTATGGTTGATTATTATGGTGCTCCAACTCCAATTAAAGCTGTTGCATCTATTGGTGTTCCAGAGCCTAGAACCCTTTCAGTTACGCCTTTTGACGCTTCTCAAGCGAATGCTGTTGAAAAGGCTATTCGCGATTCTGATTTAGGTGTAAGCCCTAATCGTGATGGCAATGTTATTCGTGTTACTATGCCAGAGCTCACGGAAGAACGTCGCAAGGAATACGTCAAGCTTGCTAAGAATAAAGCAGAAGAAGGCAAAGTTGCAGTTCGCAATATTCGTCGCAAAGCTAAGGAATCTATTGACAAGTCTGTTAAAGATGGTGAACTTGGCGAAGATGAAGGCGATCGTTTACAAAAAGAGCTTGATAAAGTAACTAAGCAAGTTACTGATTCTTTAGACGTTTTGCTTGAAGGTAAGCAAAAAGAAATTATGGAAGTCTGAGATTTTTGTAGTTTCAAACTGAATGGGTGCCGTATGAGTCAAATAAAACAGCATAATTTTGTCAATGAAGTCAGTAAAGCAAATGCTGAAAAAACTGCATCAGAAGTAGGATTGTCTTCTGACAAAGCAGATACTGCTACACACGGCACCCATGAAACTTTAAGTGATATTAATCGTCGCACAGGTAGGAATATGCCTCAGGCAATTGCTACCGCCGCAATACTAGTTGTTGCAATTGTTTCTTGCTTAATTATTAGCATTGATGTCTTTATCGTGCTTATGGCCATTTTTATGGTTCTGGCATTGTGGGAATTACATGTTGATTTTGCAACTCTCGGTTTGCGTATTCCTTTCGTGACGTTATCAATATGTTCGCTTGTAACTATTTTTGCAACATACTATGCAAAATGGCATGCTGTTGCTATGGCTAGTGGAATTACTGCATCTTTGCTTCTTACAGTAATTTGTGCGACTCTTAGCAGTACTATTTCAGATAGAACGATGCAAGCTGTAGAAAAAAAGCTCGATGGTTCTAACCGCTCATCATACGAACATACTTTATTTACGAATACGTCTGTTTCGCTATTCGTGGTGTTGTACATTCCACTTTTAGCTTCTTGCATCGTATTAGCTCTTACAAATACAAAATACGCAGTTGCTCACGCTATGCTTTTGGTATTTTTACCTGCATTAAGTGACACTGGCGGATTATTTGCTGGTGCATGGTTGGGCAAACATAAGCTTTCTCCGCGAATCTCTCCTAAGAAGTCTGTAGAAGGCTTAATAGGCTCAATGCTTTTTGCAATTATAGGAGCATATGCAATTATTGCAGGTTTTTATGGTTCCTCTTGGTTCAATTTCTGGTGGATGCCATTAGTCATGGGTATTTCTTCTGGAATTATTGGCACATTCGGTGACTTGTGTGCTTCTATGCTTAAAAGAGATATTGGTATTAAAGACATGGGACATTTGCTAAAAGGTCATGGTGGTGTTCTTGACCGAGTAGATTCTATTTTGCTGTGCGGTCCTGTGCTGCTTGTGCTTTTGCAACTTGCTCATTTCTGAATTTATCTGTCGCAATCGTGGGCTTAGACTAATATCGACGCCATGACAGTCTGTTTTATTCCGTCGCCAAGTATTTCGCAATTTTCTCTTGGCTTTGTAAACATAAAGTTTTACGCTCTTAGTATTCTTGCCGGTATTTTGATTGCAATGTGGATTACTACGCGTCGATGGAAGCGTCTTGGAGGAGATTTTAACCAGATACTTGATCTTGTTTTAGTCAGTCTTCCTGCTGGAATAATTGGCGCGCGTTTGTATCACGTTATTACAACTCCAGAAAAGTTTTTTGGCTCTAATGGTGATTTTTTAGAAATTTTTAGAATTTGGAATGGTGGTCTAGGAATTTGGGGCGGTATATTCTTAGGCGCATTGGCTGCTTGTGTATTATGCAAGTATCGTAAATATCCTATTGAATTACTAGCTGATTGTGCAGCTCCTGCTGTGCTTATTGCTCAAGGTATAGGAAGATTGGGGAATTGGTTTAATCAAGAACTTTACGGAGCTCCTACTAACTTGCCGTGGGGTTTGAAGTTAAATTATGATACCACTCAAGCAATAGGTCATAGTGAAAGATGTTATGATGGGTTAACGTGCCCAGAAGGCACATTATTTCATCCAACATTTTTATATGAGATGATTTGGAATTTCATCGGTGCTGCATTGCTTATTTATTTTGGCAAAGTTATAGCTAAGAAGTTAAAAGCCGGTTCCGTATTCGCACTTTATGTTATGTGGTACACAATTGGACGCGTGTGGATTGAGGCATTGCGAATTGATTTTTCACATGTTTTCTTAGGTGTGCGCATTAATGTTTGGGTTTCTATTATCGTATTCATTTGTGCAACTATTGTTTTTGCTTTGCTGCAAAAGAGTACTAGTACTCGTGAGTCTCTTGTTGAACGACTTATAGATATAACTTCAGACGAAAGAGAACGTGAGTCTCAGAACACTTCTAGTAAGTAAGATTCAAGTATTTGAAAAAGCAATTTTAAAAATCTTGTTTTTATAAAACTAGTCGCTTGCATTTTCTAGAATAGTACACATGAATATACAAATAGCACCTAGCATTCTTTCCGCAGATTTTTGCAATCTTGAGCGTGACCTCGATGCAATATCTAATGCGGATCTTGTTCATGTCGATGTAATGGATCATCACTTTGTACCTAACTTGACTTTGGGTGAACCAATTGTTAAGCGAATTTGTGAGGTTACTAAACTTCCAGTTGACGTACATTTGATGATTGAGGATCCAGATCGTTGGGCTCCAGAATATGCTAGACTTGGAGCTGCTTCTGTGAGTTTTCATATGGGTGCTACTCATGCTCCAGTGAGATTAGCTCGTCAGCTTCGCGATATGGGTTGTAAAGCTTGCTTTGCTGTGCGCCCTGCGGAACCAGTTGAACCTATTTTCGATATTCTTGATGAATTCGATATGGTTCTTATTATGACTGTTGAGCCTGGTTTCGGTGGACAGAAGTTCTTAGCTAATCAAATGAATAAGGTTCGCCGTTTACGTGACGAAATTACTCGTCGTGGTCTCAATACTCATATTCAGGTTGATGGAGGAGTTAGCCCTTCAACTGCAGCAATAGTTGCTGAAGCTGGTGCTGATGTGCTTGTTGCAGGTTCTGCAGTTTATGGAGCAGAAAGTCCTAAAGAAGCGATTGAAGCTATTCGCAATACTGCAAAAGCTGCTTGGCGTGAATAAATATTAGATGTATGTTGGGGACATGAAATATGTCCCCAACATATTAAGTATTGCGCAACAAGCGAGTTTTTTTGATGCGAATATATGCTGATTAATTGTGTGATTTCGTATGAGGAAGATATTATGACTAAGTTCGTTATTAATCAGGAATATAGTCCTGAAGCAATGAATCGAGTTTTGACAATACCTAATCTAATCAGTTTTTTGCGCATATGTTCAATTCCCTATATTGCTTGGCTTATTACACAGCAACAGATGACTTTTGCTCTTATTGTTTTAGCAATATCTGCGTTTTCTGATTGTCTTGATGGTTATATTGCTCGTACTTTGAATCAAGTTAGTAAGTTGGGTCAAATTCTTGATCCTATAGCTGATCGTCTATTAATTTTTTGCAGTACGTTAGCTTTAGCTGTTGCAATGATTATCCCTTGGTGGGCACTTTTATTAGTAGTATTGCGTGATGCTATTATGGCTGTACTTGTAATAGTACTTGCGCAAAGAGATTATGGTCCTTTGCCTGTTAACTTTGTAGGTAAAGCTGGCACAGCACTTCTTATGCTTTCAATTGTTTCTTTAATGATTGTTTATGCTGTACCTACTGAGTCTATGCTCGTACTTTATGCTGCTGCACTTGCATGTGGAGTGTGGGGTATTGCTCTATATTGGTATGCTGGTCTGCTTTACTATATGCAAGCTTATTTGTTACTTGCTAAGTCAACAAAAACTAAATAAGGCGTGTACGCACATATGACTAAGCAAGATGAATTTGTTAGTTTAAAAGATAGTATCAAAGATTTAGATGTAAAACATACGTCTCATAAAAGCACTATGCCAATGTCTTTTGCTGCTCCTGATGGGATGTCGCTGACTAGGCGTAGGGCATTATTTTCGCACTCATTTACTGGTATTTCAACGCATCATGTTGTAATGTCTTCCAGTGGTTTTGCTCACAATCATGATCGTAGACGTTATATTGACGATTATGCTTTGCGTCTTATTGATGATTTAACTAATCGTCCAGTTGATCCAATGTTTATGGATGCAAGATTAAGTAAACAACCTGTTAAACCGTTTAATCTGTGGTTCACTAGAGCTATAGTATTTTTATTGTGTGTTTCTATTGGTACTGTTGGGAGCCAGTTTGTTCGCAAATTGCACACTGATCCTAGAAAAGCAATACGTTCTTCATTAGCTAATGAGTTGTCTGGCTATACGTCTCGTTTCGATAAGCTTGTAGAAGAAGTAACGTCATTGAGAAATAACGTAGATCATGAGTCGCAAAAAATTACTACGCCTGAAGAGGATGAAGTTAGTAAATCAGATGATATGGTTAATGGCACTCATGCTGTAGAAGGTTCTGGGATTACTTTGACTATTGCTAATCCTATTTCTGCTTCGAGCGATGTGAATAGCGGTTCTTTACCTCGCGAAAGTAATGGCGCAAGAATGCGATTAGTTACAGATCGTGATATTCAACAATTTGTGTCATTATTGTGGGAAGCAGGTGCTGAAGCTATTTCTGTTAACGGGCATAGACTTGGAGCGCAAACTTCTATTCGTGTTGCTGGTCAAACTATTCTTATTGGAGTTAATCAAACTCAAAGTCCATATGTTATTGAAGTTATTGGCGATTCTGATGATTTAATTAAACAATGTAATGATATGAAACGCATGAAATGGTACGCATCTTTAGTTAATGCAGGCATTAATCCACAGGTTTCACCTTCGAGAGTTATACGACTCAGTGCAGCAAACACAGGCGATATTAGTTTTGCCAATGAGAGAATTAGGAGATAAGCATGGCAGCGATTTTTGGATTAATTTTGGGAGTATTAATTGGAGTTGTTGTTCATCCAGATATTCCGATTGTCATTCAACCTTATTTACCTATTATGGTCGTTGCAGCACTAGATGCGTTGCTTGGTGCTGCACGTGCATATTTTGAAAGAAACTTTTCGGATAAAGTTTTTGTTATTTCATTCTTCTCAAACGTTATAGCAGCTACGTTGCTTGTTTTGCTTGGAAATCAGCTTGGCGTAGGTGCGCAATTACAAACTGCAGTTATCGTTGTTTTAGGAATTCGTATTTTCTCTAACGTTTCTGCAATTCGTCGTTTCATCTTCAGGAGTTAGCATATGGTTTCAATGTTTTCTCATTCTCCACAAGATGATGATATTCTTCATAAAATGCGTCGTCAAAAATCGCATGATCGTGAAAGTGATGAAACTCAAACTGGATCTTTCCCAGCAGTTCATCGTAAAGTAAAATCTTCACTAAGCGGTCACGTTACTCGAGCGCGTATATTTACGGGCTTTTTAATGATGTTGCTCTGCGCTTTATTAGGTTTTGCGTACATGATTCAAGTTAATCGTAGCAACTCACTTTTGTATGAAACAATGAGCGAAGAAGAATTGACTCGTCTTATTACAGAAACTCATTCTCAAATTCAGAGTTTGGAAAGCCGAAAAAGTGAATTAACAGGTCAGCTTAATTCGTTGCGTGAAGCAGTAGATAAACAAGATGAAGCTCGTCGTATTGCTCAGCAGAATGCTCAAGCAAATGGTCTTATTTCTGGACGTCTGCCGGCAGTAGGTAAAGGTATTGTAGTTCACATTACTGCAGGTGAAAAAGAGAATATTGATGCCGCTACGATGTTTCAGCTAATAGAGGAATTGCGAAATGCTGGCGTAGAAGTTATGTCTATTAACGATGTAAGAATAGTTACTTCAAGCTATATTTCGCAAACTAAACATGGTCTTATATGCGACAATATTATAATTGATTCTCCTTATATTGTGAAAGCAATTGGTGACCCTCAGAATTTGCAAAATGCTGTTAATATTGCAGGCGGTGTTGGGTCGCGTTTAAAAATTAAATTTGGTTCTTCTGTAATGGTTTCAGTGCCTGATGAAGTAGAAATTACTTCGACACGCGAACCAAAACAGTACGAATATGCAAAACCAGTCGAGTAACAAGGTAGAATAGCAAGTATGACTGAACCGATTCCTACAGCTGGCGAAACCACTATTATTGGTATGCCAGCTATTCATATTCCAATGAATACAACTTCAGATCGTCCTATGCAGCAGGATGATTTTGATACTATAGCGAAATTACTTCCTGGTACTGCGTTGTTGATTTCAACTAGGGGAGCAGTGTCTGGTTCTCGCTATCTTCTCGATGAAGATTTAGTAACAGTTGGACGTGATTCGCATGCTGATATTTTGTTAGACGATTCTACCGTTTCGCGTGCGCATGCAGTGTTTAAGCGTCATAATGGCGTGTTTAGCATTTCAGATTCTGGAAGCCTAAACGGTACGTATGTAAATCGTGAACGTGTTGATGAATCAGTGCTGCATAATGGCGATGAAATTATGATTGGCAAATTCAGACTGGTATTTTTCGCACATGACGCAGTCACAGTCCGATAATGTGATTAATGCAGTACAGGGGGAGCTTTTTAACTTTTCCTTGTCTGCTGATCACGCTTCAGGATACCGTGGTAGTGTCGCTATGAAGGTTGCCGGTATTACTTACCGGCAACTCGATTATTGGGCTCGTAAAAGCATTATAGAGCCTTCAATTCATGCATCTAGCGGTTCTGGTTCTCGTCGTTTGTATTCTTTTAAAGATATTGCGATTATGGCTGTAGCTAAAAGGCTGCTTGATGCTGGTGTTAATTTAGTTAATGTTACTACGGCTATTATTTTTCTTAATCGATACTCAGAAGAACGTTTGAGAAGTATGACTATTATTTGTGATGGTCAATCTGTTCAAGAGTGCGATGAGAATCAAGATAATATGCGTCGTATGCTTGCTTCTGGTTTAGCAGTATTTGCTATTGCTGTTGGTCGCATTGTTTCTAGAGTGGAAGAGGACTTATCTTCTGAAAATTCTGTTGATGCTACGCAAGTTGAAGAAAAAAGTAGTAAGTCTACTCACAAATCTTATTCAAAACCTACTTCTCATACATCTTCAAACTCATGGAGTCTTGTTCAGGAAACGTGGGGATAATGGCATGTTCGTAGTTGTTATTATCGCTGTTATTTGCTGGTTTGCTTCAGTATCATTGTTTTTGTATAGTACATTTACTTGCTGTC
>NZ_LWSR01000028.1:0-14879 GCF_001660745.1 Gardnerella sp. 26-12 | reverse complement strand
AATTATTAGAACTGAATTCTTTATCTGCAATAAAAGTTCCATCATCGTTTGAGAAGGAGAAATGTATGCGCACTGGTGCAATAATTTTTTCTTTCATTTCATCCGATGCTGATTGTGGCATCAAGTTCGAGAGGCTATCGCCGTATGTTTGCATTCCAGTCTTTAACGCTGTAATTTCTAAATCAGATAGGTGCTTTTTGAACTTTGCATTTATATTGAGCTGATCACCTTTAGTGGCAAACGTTATGTTGAATGGTGAGCTGCTAGTGGCATCATTAAATCCATTAGTGAGTTTTTTAGCTTCTTCTGAATGGCAATGTACGTATTCTTCAATATTTGCGCTTTTAGGTGCAGAGCAATTGTAATGTGGCTTAAGATTAGTTGAATTGTAATGTGGTTTTGAAATTACGTAGCCACCTACTGCAACTATTGCTACTACTATGACAACAATAAGCCAAGTGTATTTTGACTTATGAGCACTTGTATTTGTTGCATTTGGATAAGCGTTTGCAGGATAGTTGTTGACTGGTTGTTGATTATTCTGATATACGTTTGGTTGGTAACCATTATTTAGATTTACATTATTAGGGTAATTGTTGTTCTGGTATCCGTTATTTGGGTATCCGTTATTTGGGTATACGTTGTTTTGATACTCATTGTTTTCATAACCATTGTTTGGGTATCCGTTATTTGGATTTACATTATTTGGGTATGTATTATTTTGGTAACCATTATTTGGATACTCGTTATTTGGCATCGGAGCAGGCGAGTAGTTGTTATCTGGCAATTGGTTAGAATCCATAATTACTCCTTATAATGAATTGATAATCCGATAAAAATATACTCAATAATGCATACTAGTGTAGGATAATAAGTAAAAATTWCATCTGTTGATATGAATAAAATTCTAGAAATTTGGTGTAAAACATTCGATTCAAATCATATTCGCAATATTTTCTATGTGGTCATGCGCACAAGGTAGTGTAGAAATAATTACGTGGTAACAAGGAGATATAGTGACTGAGCTTTTTACAGCTTCTCCTGTGATGGAACAGGCTGAAGCGTCTACATCAACTGATTCTATTTTTAATCGATTGCTAAAAGATCGCATTATTTGGTTGGGATCTGAAGTAAAAGACGAGAATGCCAATGTTATTTGCGCACAAATGTTAATGCTTGCTGCGGAAGACCCTAAGAAGGATATTTGGCTGTATATTAATTCGCCTGGAGGTTCAATTACTGCTGGTATGGCAATTTACGATACTATGCAATTAATTGAGCCAGATGTTGCGACTATTGCTGTTGGCATGGCTGCATCTATGGGTCAGTTCTTGCTTAGTTCTGGCACTCCTGGTAAGCGTTATATTACCTCGCATGCGCGTGTGCTTATGCATCAACCTTCTGGCGGTGTCGGTGGTACTGCTACAGATGTACGAATTAATGCAGAGCTTATTATGGATATGAAAAAAACGCTTTCTGAATTGACTGCAAAGCAGACTGGTCATACGGTAGAGGAAATTTACCGAGATAATGAATACGATCACTGGTTTACAGCTCAGCAAGCTTTGGAGTATGGTTTCGTAGATAAGATTGTGACCACTCCTGCTTCTATGCGCGGTGAGGAGTAATTATGGCAAGTGAAGAAGCAAAGTTTGTTGCGCGTGCCGAGCGTTTAGCTGGTTTTGGCGGTGTTACTTCTGCTCAGCGCATTACTAATCGTTACGTATTGCCTCAGTTTGGCGAGCAAACTCCATACGGCATGAAAACTCAGGATCCTTACACTAAGTTGTTTGAAGATCGCATTATTTTCATGGGTGTGCAAGTAGATGACACTTCTGCTGATGACATTATGGCTCAGTTGCTTGTTTTAGAGAGCATGGATTCTGATCGCGATGTGATGATGTACATTAATTCACCTGGTGGTTCGATGACTGCTATGACTGCGATTTATGACACCATGCAGTACATTAATCCAGATGTTCAAACTGTTTGCTTGGGTCAGGCTGCTTCTGCTGCTGCTATTATTCTTGCTGCTGGAGCTGCTGGTAAGCGCATGATTTTACCAAATGCGCGTGTGCTTATTCATCAGCCTGCAATGGGCCAAGATTTTGGTAAAGCTACTGAAATTGAGCTTCAGGCTAAGGAAATGTTGCGTTTGCGTTCTTGGTTAGAATCAACGCTTGCAAAACATACTGGTCAAGATATTGAGCGTATTCGTAAAGATATTGAAGTTGATACTATTTTGACTGCTTCAGAAGCCAAAGCTTATGGAATGGTTGACGAAGTGCTTGAGCGTAGAGCATAATTCAATCTTTACAACTTAGCGGATATTTATCAATATCAGTATTTTTAACAACAAACCCCGGTCGACACGCCGGGGTTTGTGTTTTAGTGCAGATGGTTGTATATTAGTCAAGTTGCCGGAAACAAGGACATGGTTCTTGAGGCTGGAAACATGCGCCAGTAGCCCAACGGATTAGAGCATCTGACTACGGATCAGAAGGTTGCAGGTTCGAATCCTGTCTGGCGCACAAACAAAACGCGAAGCTTTTGCTCCGCGTTTTTTTATTCGTATGCAACTAGCTCGGTTTATGCCTCTCAGTTATACTTGAAAGTGCGAATCACATATTTTGCACTATAAAACGTTATAAACGCTATAAATGCTATAAATGCATTTAGTGGAGGAAATATTTACAATATGATACGACGCAGTTGGAGAATAGCTTGCAATATTGCAAATAATGAGCGAATTTCTGGATTAATTATGCTTGGTTTTGCTCTTACTGGCTTATTGCTTGCAAACATTCCTTTAACAGCGCCAATATTTGAAGCCATATCGCATACTCATGTAGGCATTCCGTGGACGAATATACATATGTCAATTGGTCATTGGGTGCAAGACGGCGTGCTTACTATTTTCTTCCTGTCAGTTGGCTTAGATTTAAAACACGAACTTATTGCTGGTTCGCTTTCTGATCCTCGTGCAGCTGCAATGCCAATGATTTGTGCTGTTGGTGGAATGATTGTACCTCCTTTACTGTTTGTTGCTACGGTAACTGTATTTTCTGAATTGCATGCCGGGCAGGAGATTATGCGTCTTACTTCTGGCGCTTTACCTTCGCTTGATATGGTTCGTGACGGGTGGGCAATACCTACGGCAACGGATATAGCTTTCTCTCTTGCTGTTCTTGCTTTATTTGCAAAAACTTTGCCACATGCTTTGCGCGCATTTCTTATGACTCTTGCTACAGTAGACGATTTGCTTGGAATAGCACTTATTGCTGTGTTCTTCTCGTCTCTTAACGCATGGTATTGGTTTGCTGGAGTAGTTGCTTGTGGTTTGGTTTGGACTACTTTAGTGCGTTTAAAGCGTGTTCCGTGGCCGTTGGTTGTAATAGTAGGAATTATGGCATGGATTATGATGTATGAAGCTGGTGTGCATCCAACTTTAGCTGGAGTAATGGTGGGTTTGCTAACTCCGGCGCATTTAGTTCATGGTGAACAAACGCTTCGTGCTGAACGCTATCGTGAAAAAATTCAGCCTGTTTCTGCGCTGCTGGCTCTTCCAATTTTCGCTCTTTTTGCTACAGGAGTGCATTTTGAAACATTGACTTGGGAGTTGTTCTTCTCGCCAATTTTGATTGCTATCACTATTGCTCTTGTTGTTGGTAAACCTGTTGGAATTATGGTAACTGCTTGGATATCAAAGCGTGTTCTGGGCTTGAAAGTTCCTGATGGTCTTCGAGTAGTAGACTTAATGCCTACAGCATGTGCCTGTGGAATTGGTTTCACTGTTTCTCTTCTTATTGCTTCTCTTGCGTATTCTGACGCAGATTTGTCTGCTGAAGCACGTTTTGGTGTTCTTGTTGCTTCTATTATTGCTGCAGGAGTTTCTGGATTCTTACTTTCTATGCAATCAAAGCATATGGAAGAAGAATTAGATGAAGTTGAAGACTAATTTCAATTATTATTCTTAACATCTTTGCAAGTAAGTTTCTAATGGAGTAATTATGTCTAATAGTAAAGAGGATTTTTCAGTAGATGTTTCACCTTGGAATAACACGTATCATCGTGGTTCTGTTGTAATGCGCGGTTCTATGATTCCTAAGGAGAGCACTACAGAAACGCTTCTTCGTAACGATAACAATCAGCAGCTTGTTTCTGGAGTTGGTGTAGAAGTAGATAAAAGATGGGATTGGCGTAGTGCGGATCCGTGGCGTGCGCTTCGTATTCAAGCTGAGTTTGTTGATGGTTTTGACGCGCTTGCATCGTTAGGTAAAGCTGTTAGTATTTTTGGTTCTGCTCGAATAAAAGAAAACGATCCCGAGTATTCTTTAGCGCGCACTATGGGTTCAGAGCTTGCAATACGTGGTTTTGCTGTTATTACAGGTGGCGGTCCTGGAATTATGGAAGCTGCAAACCGTGGTGCTGCAGAAGCTGGTGGTACGTCTGTAGGATTGGGGATTGAGCTTCCTCATGAGCAGGGTTTGAATAAGTGGATTAATCTTGGCATGCAATTTCGGTATTTTTTCGTACGCAAAACAATGTTTATGAAATATTCTTCTGGAATTATTGTGTGCCCTGGCGGTTTTGGCACAATGGATGAAATGTTTGAAGCTTTGACTTTAGTGCAAACGCATAAGGTTGCGCGCGTGCCTGTTGTTCTTTTTGGTACTTCGTACTGGAATGGTTTGATTGACTGGCTGAAGTCTACAGTAACTCAACGAGGTTTTATTTCTTCGCTCGATCCGCACTTGTTTGCTGTTACAGACGACCCAATAGAGGCGGTGCGCATAGCATCTGGAATTGAATAATCTAAGAGTTTTTGCGTTCGTTTACAAGCGTTGTAAGCTGCCAAATTTCTTCGCCAATATCAATTCCGCGAGGGCATTGTCTTGAACATGCTCTAACTGACTGGCATGCGCTAATACCGTCACTGCTGTCTATTAGATCAAGGCGATGCTCTGTTGCATTGTCTCTGGAATCGTAAATAAAACGAGCCGCGTTAACCAATGCTGCAGGCCCAATAAAGGCTTCTCCGCCTGCATAAATTGGGCAAATTCCTTCGCAAGCACCGCACATAATGCAATTGCTCAAAAGCTCAAATTTTTTAAGTTCCTCAGGGTGTTGCAAAAACTCAATAAGCTGGAGTTTCCCTTCAGTATTTCTAGTAGAAACGTTAGAGGCTTGCAAATAAGGTTCTAAGCGTTTTATTTGCGAAATCATAGGCGAAATATCGCAAATAAGATCTCGCTGAACTGCAAATCCTGAAAGTGGAGCAAGCTCAATAACACCAAAAGTGCCATTTTGCAAAGTGGTAGTTTCTTTAGATTTTTGCTGTAAAGTTAGCGATTTTTCCGACTGTGAGGAGCTGTTAGTAGTTCCAGTTTTTCTAAAGCCTCGAGATTGCACGCTATTTGTGCTTTCAGGACGTGCGTTTGCGCCAATAGTTGCACTGCATAGTAAGGTTGGCATGCCATTTACGTTTGCAGCGTCAGAACCGCAAACGCCGTGACCGCATGAGTAGCGGAAAGCTAAAGTTGGGTCGATTGTGCGTTTAATAGCTAGTAAACAGTCAAGAATAGTGTCAGTAGAATGAACGCGTAAACTGTAATCTTGAACCCAATGCTTACCTTGAATTCGTTTTGGAGAAGATTCGTAAGGTCCGGAAGATTCACTGGATTTACTAGATATTCTGGATTCACTAGATTCTGAAGAATTGTTTATGTTATTTTCTGAAGAATCTAGTTTTGCGAAAGGATTACTGCGCTTCCTGCGCGCAAAAGGACTTTCTCTGCGCTTGTGCTCCGTCTGTTTACTGTTTGAATTATCTTCAGATTTATCAAATGGAGTAAAACGTGAAATACGCAAAGTAACAAGCGCAGTGTTATCACCAAGCTCATTACTCATTGCAAACCTCCAATACGTACTGTTCTAGTTTGCCACAATACTTGCACAGAAACATTTTTTAGTACTTGGCGCATCCTCACGTTAGGCTTGAACTATGACTGACGCTTTATTTTTGCTTGATACTGATCACGATAATGCTCCTGTGCTTGCAGAAGGAATCGAAGAAGGGTGGACGATTGCGCTTCCATCTCAAGTAAAACGTCACGCTATATCCGCCATGCGGTTATCAGAAGGCGATGCTTTGCAACTTTCTGACGGCAAAGGCTTGCGCATTCACGCAAAGGTGACGGATGTAGAAAACGGCTTGGTTTGTGTAGAAGCATTTACTAGGGAAGCTCCTCGCATGACTAGACTTGCGCTTGTTCAAGCTTTGGCAAAAACAGGGCACGATGAGCAAGCAATTGATATGGCTACGCAAATTGGCGTGGATGAAGTAATCCCTTGGTGTGCGGATCATTCAATTGCAAAGTGGAAACCTGGTCGCACAGATAAGCGTTGGAGCCAAGTTTTACAGTCTGCTACAGAGCAATCTCGTCGCGCATGGATGCCTGAACTTCAAGAATGTGTTTCAAGCAAGCAAATAGTGGCAATATGTAGGCGTGCGTGCGTTTACGGAAATCTCGTAATTGTATTGCATCAAGACGCAACTGATTGCTGGAATCAAATAGAACAAGCAGTAAATACTCTTAGCGAGCGCTGTTTGGAGGATGGTAAAGAGCGCACTGTTTACGTTTTGGTTGGGCCAGAAGGCGGTATTAGTGACGATGAAGTGTCAATGTTTATTGATGCTGGTGCTAAAAGCTGCGTTTTAGGCAGTAATATTCTTCGTGCATCTACTGCAGGCCCTGTAGCTCTTTCTCTTCTTTCGCGCGCTTTAGGACGTTACGAATAATCGCATAAATCGTATCTAAAAGTGCTCATAATTGTGTAAAATAGTAAGAAGCATGTCGATTGCTTTTTAGCTTAAGGCATTGATTTCATTTAGTAACAAATAGGGGAGAAACCATGAGTGGTATCACTTACAATACTGATGCTGATTGCATTTTTTGTAAAATTGTTGCTGGAGAAATACCGAGCAGCAGAGTTTATGAAGACGATTCGGTAGTTGCTTTTAAAGATATTAATCCGCAAGCAAAAGTGCATGTGCTGATTGTGCCGCGCAATCACTATAAGAATGTTGCTGAGCTTGCTAGTAAGGCTCCTGAAACTTTGGCTCATATTGCTGGTGTTGCGCAAAAAATTGCTGATGATGAATTCAACGGTGATTATCGACTCGTATTTAATACTGGTATTGATGCTGGTCAAACAGTGTTTCATGTTCATGCTCACGTATTGACTGGCGAAAAACTTGTAGAAGGTAGCTTGTAAACCGTGACGAAAAGTACTACGCGTTTTGTGCAAATTCCTAGCGAATTAAGCTCGGTTGCAGTTTTAGGTGCTGCAGATGCTGGTTTGCGTGAAGTAGAACATGCTTTTCCAGAAGCAGATATTACTGTGCGAGGCAAAGATGTTCAAATTGTTGCTCGTTCAGCTAGAGCAGATGAAGATGCAGCTAAAGCTGAGTATGCGTTTAGACGCATGATTGATGCGGCTTACGAACAACCTATGGATGCGTACGAAGTAAGACGCATGCTTGAGCGTGATATTTTGCATAACGGTGAACACAATGTGCGTATAAACCGTATCGGTCATGATGGTGGAGTGCTTGGGAATAGTATTACTTCTTCGTCGTATGTAATTAATAATTCTGTTTCGCGCACTGAAAATGAGTTTTCAAGAGATTCAAGTGAGCTGTTGCCTTCTAGTGAAGAAGCGCATCGCCGTGCTATGAGTAGAAGAGCTCGAATGAGTAAAGGCGTGATTACGTTTGCTGGAGGAAATCCTGTTCGCGCAAAAACTGCTGGACAAACAGCGTACGTGCAAGCAATGGATTGCAATATTGTAACGTTTGGGATTGGTCCTGCTGGCACTGGAAAAACGTATTTAGCAGTTGCTAAAGCTGTTCGTGCATTGGAAGATGGAAGAGTCCGCAGAATTGTTCTTACTCGTCCTGCTGTTGAAGCTGGCGAAAACTTAGGATTCTTGCCTGGTACTTTAAACGATAAGGTTGATCCATATTTGCGTCCACTCTATGATGCACTTTCTGATATGCTTGGATCTGCACAACTAAAACGCTATCTTGACGAGAATGTTGTTGAAGTTGCTCCTCTTGCTTATATGCGAGGGCGCACATTAAACGATGCTTTTGTTATTCTTGATGAAGCGCAAAATGCGACTGTTCAGCAATTAAAAATGTTCCTGACTCGACTTGGTTTTAATACAACCATGGTGATTACAGGAGATAGCACGCAGGTTGATTTAGCAGTTGTACGTTCTGGTCTTGTTTCTATCGAGAAGATTTTGGGCGAAGTTAAAGATATTGCTTTTGTGCATTTGCAAGCAGAAGACGTTGTGCGTCATGCTTTGGTTGGTCGTATTGTGGAAGCATACGAAAATTACGATGCAATGCTTGAGCGTAAAAAACGTGAACGTACTAAAGAATCTACTGAGAGGAATAACGGATAAATCATGAGCATTGAAGTCATGAATGAAACAGTGTGGAATATTGACGCTAAAATCTTCTCAGATCTTGGAATGTGGGTTCTTCAACAAATGAAAGTAAGTACGCATTCGGATTTATCAATTACTTTTGTTGATCCAGAGCCAATTGCCTGTTTGCATGAACGTTGGATGAACCTAGAAGGCCCAACGGATGTTATGAGTTTCCCAATGGACGAACTTACTCCTGGAAGCGATGAAAAAGTTTCTGAAGGAATGCTTGGAGACTTGGTGATTTGCCCGTGGGTTGCTCAACAGCAGGCGCTCGCAGCTGGGCATAGTACTATGGAAGAAATGTTGTTGCTAACTATTCACGGTATTTTGCATTTGCTTGGCTACGATCACACTACTCCGGAAGAAGAAAAGCAAATGTTTGGTTTGCAACGTCAACTAATGCTTACTTTTTTCGCTGCTCGATCTGGAGAATTGTATGATGCAACTTTGCCAGAAGGTGCAGTAAACGAGCTTGAGCGTTACGATGCTGAGCATGAAGCGAGTAGCGTCAAAAATAAAAATAAAAAACAGCATTAAAGCGCATTAAGAGCATAATTATGGAATATATTAAACGAATATTTTCTAGCATATCAGTTCCGCAATTGCCGTTGCATGTCTGGATTGGTTTAGCCGCATTGCTTATGCTGGCAATGCTGCTTGTATGGCTTTCGCTTGCTATGGCTGCTGCAGAAGGGGCATTGCCTAGAGTTACTCGTGCAAGCTTAAATAATCTTATGATTGAAGCGCAAACGCATGATGATGAAACTAGTGCCATAGTGCGTATGCGTCGAATTGCTAGAATCCATCGTGTAAAAAAACTGATTGCTGACCGTTATACAACTTCTGGAGCATGTGCTTTTGTGCGTGTGCTATGTAACGTTTTAGATGGAGTTTTGTTTGCTTCTTTAGCTGCATTTTTCGGCTCGCCTTTATGGGTAACTCTTATTATTGGTGTTGTTGTTTCAGTAGTTGTAGCTGTGATTTCTATTCTTGTTCGTCCACGTTCGGTTGGTGCGGCTCAACCTGTAGCAAAGTTGATACGGCTTTCTCGCATTGTGTCTATTGCTATTGCGATTAATCCTTTAGTGCATATTGCTAGCGATGTTGACGTCACTTCTAGGAAAAAGCATGTTGATCTTTCAGATGATGAAGCTTTGGAAGATATTCAGCTGGATCAAGCAAAGGCGAGTATTGACCGACTTGTTGAAGCGAATGATTTCGATCCGGAAGTTTCTGAAATGATGCGCAATGTGCTCACGCTTTCAGATACTTTGACTCGCGAAATAATGGTGCCTAGAACTGATATGATTTGCGTAAAAAGTGACGAAACGCTGGAAAATTTCCTTAAATTATGCTCTCGTTCAGGATTTTCTCGAGTTCCCGTCATTGGAGATTCTGTAGATGATTTAGTAGGCGTTGCTTATTTGAAGGATGCTGTACGCGCTACTGTGTTTAATCCTGCAGCATCTTCTAGAGCAATTGAAACAATTAGCCGAGACCCTATGCTTGTTCCTGAGTCGAAGCCGGTTGACGATTTATTCCATGAAATGCAACGAATTCGCCAGCATGTGGCAGTAGTGGTTGACGAATACGGCGGTATTGCAGGCTTGGTTACTATTGAGGATGCTATTGAGCAAATTGTTGGCGAGTTGGAAGATGAGCACGATCGCACTCAGCATGCAGATCCGGAAGAAATACGTGACGGTGTGTGGAAGATGCCTGCTCGAACGTCAATCGCAGATTTGGAAGATATTTTTGAAGTTCATATTGACGAAGACGATGTGGATACTGTGTTTGGTTTGCTTACGAAGTTGATTGGCAATGTGCCGATTGTTGGTTCCAGTGCTGTTACAAGAGGACTAAAATTAACTGCTGTAGATTCAGCTGGTAGGCGAAAGAAAGTATCTACTATTTTAGTAGAACGAGATGCGCAAGTTTTGGAAGAGTCTAAGGATAATCAAAATGACATTAGCTCTTCCGAAAAATCTGCTGAAAGCAAACAAACCAATGCTTTGAAGCAAGCTAGTACTATGAAACAAACGAATATGCTGAAATAAAGAACTGGACGGTAAGAATAACGTGAATAATATTAACAACTTTGACGATACTGATGACTTCGATGACACTGATGACTTTGACGACGAGATGTTTGCAAATCTAGACGCTTCAACTCGCGCAACGATTTCTACTCCTGATTTTCACGGTTATCGTTCCGGTTTCGTAGCTGTAGTTGGTAGACCAAACGTTGGTAAGTCTACGCTTATGAATGCTCTTATTGGTACGCAAATTGCTATTGCGTCGTCTCGTCCGGAAACTACGCGTAAAGCTATTCGAGGGATTGTTACTACCGATAATGCACAAATGGTGTTGGTTGATACTCCTGGTATTCACCGTCCTCGTACGCTTCTTGGTCAGCGTTTGAACGATATTGTTGACGAGTCACTTTCAGATGTTGACGCGATTGCATTTTTGCTTCCAGCAGACCAGGAGATTGGTCCTGGGGATAGGCGAATTCTGAGTCGACTTCGTTCTGATTTTGCTAAAAAAGATGAGAAGGGCAATTGGACTTGGAAAGTTCCGCTTATCGGTATTGTTACGAAAATCGATACGCTTAGCCGCAGCGAGTTAGTTGCGCATTTGCTTCAAATTCAGCAGTTTGCCGATTTTACGGATATTGTGCCTGTGAGTGCGTTGGAACGCGACAATGTTGACGAAGTTAAGAATGTTTTGATTCAGAACTTGCCGGAAGGTCCGCAAATGTATCCGGCGGATCAGCTTAGTGAGGAAAGCCCAGAAAGCATGATTTCGGAGCTTATTCGCGGCGCATTTTTGGAAGAGTTGGACGACGAGTTGCCTCATTCTTTAGCTGTTGTAGTTGACGATATTGTGTATCCGGGGGATGGCGAAGATACTCAATATGATGACAATAAAGCGCATGTGCTTGTATCTGTTTATGTTGAGCGTGATTCTCAAAAGCCGATTATTATTGGTCATCGTGCGGAGCATTTAGTGCGCGTAAAGAAGCGTTTGCGCACGGCGGTAAATCGTATTACTGGAACAAAAGCTGTGCTTGAATTGCATGTGAAAGTTGCAAAAGGATGGCAGAGCGACCCTAAGAAGCTTGAGCGTTTAGGGTTCTAGTAGAGCATATTTTGCTTATTTCGATATTATTGGACAATTACTTAATTTTATTGTGCCTTAAGCCTAATGTGTTTGCACAAAATTGTCGTAAATTAATGCAAAGCCGCGGCGAGCAAGTTGAATAAAACAAGTTAAGCCGCGGTTTTGCGATATGCACTTAGTTAAGTTAATTTAAACAAACTACTTTTTGCGCGTCGTATACATTTGTGTATTAAGTAAAGTAGTGTAGCGCTTAATAACTCGTGGACGAATAATCTTCATAGACGCAGTCATTAAGCCGTTTTCTTGCGTAAACTCTTCTGGCAAAATAATGAACTTTCGCACAGATTCTGCGCGTGACACGCCTTCGTTGGCAAGATCTATAAATTTTTGCACTTCAGCACGAACGACAGCATTATTAGCAGCCTCTTCCATGCTCATAGTAGCGTCAAGACCCTTGAGTTTAAGCCAATTTCGTAAAGTTTCTTCGTCTAAAGTAACAAGTGCAGAAATAAACGGACGCTTATCTCCAAGAACGAGAGCTTGAGACACAAGTTCGCATCTCTTAATCATCTCTTCAATAGGTCCAGGAGCAACATTCTTACCGCCAGCAGTAATGATCAAATCCTTCTTACGTCCGGTAATATAAAGCATGCCATCGTCGTCAATTCGTCCCAAATCGCCTGTTGCATACCATCCATCTTTAGTAAATGAAGTTTCTGTTGCTTCATCGTTTTTGTGATACTTATGGAATACGCAAGTGCCTTTAATTTGAACTTCGCCGTCGGATGCGATTCGCAAAGTAAAAGCTGGGAATGCAATGCCAACAGAACCTTCTCGGAATGGAACTCCAATAGGAGTAAACGCGCATGGTGCAGTAGTTTCTGTAAGACCATAACCTTCGTAGACAGGAACTCCTGCTCCGCGGAAGAATGAAAGCAATTCAGGATCTAGAGGAGCTCCACCTGCAACAATCCAGCGTGCGCGACCGCCAAGAGCTTGGCGAAGTGGACGATAAACAAGCGGATCGTAAGCAGTGCGGCGAGCTTTAGTAAGAGCTTTAGCATCACCAAATTCCTGAACTTCCTTCATATACTGTTGAGCCGTCACAACAGCACCCTGGAAAGCCAAGCCTTTAGCACCGTGACCAGCCTTCTGCGAAGCTGCGTTATAAACCTTCTCAAGAACTCGAGGGACAACGATCATAACCGTAGGTTTTGCAACTTGCAAATCAGAAATCAAAGTAGGAATACCTTGAGCAATATAAATGCGCAATGTACTTGCAACAACAATATAGTTAATTGCTCTTGCAAAAGAGTGTGCTTGAGGAAGGAACAAAAGCACAGAACCGTCTTTTTCGCTAAGCAAATTTGGCAAGTAAACAGGCAAATTCAACGCTGTAGTGCAATAGTGTTCGTGAGTCATTTCCACGCCTTTAGGTGCAGCTGTGGAACCAGAAGTGTAAACAATAGAGCACAAGTCTGTTTTCTTTACAGAATCAATGCGAGCATCTAGTTCCTCATCGCTAACAGCGTATCCGAAAGCTTGAAGTTCTGCTAAACCGCCTGTTTCAATGCAAATAATGCGTTCCAAGCTTGGGCATTCTTCAATAGCTCCATCAGCTTTATCTCGCATGTCAGTTGTTTCAACAATAAGGAAACGCGAGTCGGAATTATTCACAATATTGCGAATTTGCTCAGCTGAATCCGTGTCATAAATAGTTGCAAGAACACCACCACAAGCCATAACTGCTGCGTCGGTGACGTCCCACTCATATGATGTTTTGCACATAAGGGCAACGGCGTCGCCTTTGCGCAATCCGTAGTGCATCAAACCTTTTGCAGCATCGCGTACTTCTTGAAGGAACTGATTAGCTGTTTTTGTGACCCACTTATCGTTTTCTTTATAAGTGTAAAGAGGATCGTCGCCCATACGTGCTGCGCGATCTGCGTATAAGTCATAAATGCTTGTGCCTTCGTCAAGAGGTGCTGCGCTTTCGGTTTTTGTGGTCAGCAAGCCTGTTTTCGGATCGATAAACGTCGTTGTTGGCATTTGCGCGCCCCACTCTTCTACGTGTGGAAGGCGTTGCTTTTGTGAAAGTAAAGTATTTGTGTTTTCTTGATCCGTATTAAGGTAGTCTGGTTCGCCTGCACGGTCATCGCTGACTGGGTGCGCGAAGTTACTGCCAATACGCAATGCTTTACGGGCAAGATTAAACGCTTGCTGTTGGAGTGCATTAAAAACGGACACATTTGCTCCTTCATTATGCCAAACGGCTTGCGGATTAAGCGCACATCATAGTATCATGCTATGCACTTTCATACTATTAACTATAATAATCGTTCGTATGCTCAAGTAGCAGTTATATTCGATTTGATTAGTAATAATTTTGTATTTGCCATAAGTCGTAGCCTGTCGTTAGAATAACAAAGTTGCTTTGGCGAGGGAATGTGCCGCTAGCTTTGTGGCAGAGTTCCGTTATCGACTGGGCTGATAGCCTCTTATGGTTTTCGGCGCGTCGGTGCGCCTGAAGCTGGATTAACAAACTAAACTATCCAGACCATAAGGAGACCGATATGGCTACAAAAATTACTCTTGAAGGCGAATTGCGCACTGAGTTTGGTAAGGGTGTTGCTCGTCGTTTGCGCGTAGCTCAGCTGATTCCAGCAAGCCTTTATGCTGGCGGTGCTGAACCAGTGCATGTTACTCTTCCAATGCGCGAAACCACTTTGGCTTTGCGTCATGCTAATGCTTTGTTCACTATTAAGTTTGGCGAGGAATCTCGCATTGCAGTTGTTAAGGATGTTCAGCGTAACCCTGTTAAGCGCATTGTAGAACACATTGACTTCTACGAAGTTAAGGCTGGCGAAAAGATTGACGTTGAAGTTCCAGTCTTCGTTGAAGGCACTCCAAAGGGTGCTGCAGTTGCATTCGTGGATGTCCAGGAGCTCAAGGTTCGCGCAGACGTTGCTAACTTGCCAGAGCGTTTGGTTGTTAACGTTGATGGTTTGACCGACGGCATCAAGGTGTTTGCTAAGGATGTCAAGCTTCCTGAGGGTGTTGAGCTCGATATGGATGGTGAAGAATCCGTTGTGAGCGTCACTGTTCCTGAAGATGCTGCTACAGCCGAAGCTGCTGCTCCTGCTGCAGATGCTGCTGCCGCCGCTCCAGCTGCTGCTCCTGCTGCAGAAGAAAAGTAAGTTAACGTATTTACTTATAGATTATAAAATAGTTTAAAATTTTAAGCCGCATAAGTC
>NZ_LWSR01000027.1:7182-15150 GCF_001660745.1 Gardnerella sp. 26-12 | reverse complement strand
AAATTAAGTAGAAATTTTATATAGGTGAAGTCGCAACTGTTTCGCAAATTTGTTGATGCGCTTCTGATTGCGGCATACCTTTATACCTATACCTCAACGAAAGTGCGTTTATTATGCAAATATGGAGAAAAAAGTCTGTTGAACAGACTATCGCTGAGACTATGGATGGTGAACGCCATCTTAAACGTACATTAAATGCTTGGGATTTGGCAGTTATGGGTGTTGCTGTCGCTGTTGGTGCCGGTATTTTCTCTGTTGGTGCTCAGGCTGCAGCATTTCATGCTGGTCCTGCTGTAATTATTAGCTTTATTATTGCAGGCATTGTATGCGGTTCTGCTGCAATGTGTTACGCAGAATTTGCTTCTATGATTCCAGTTGCTGGATCTGCTTATACGTTTACATATACTACAGTTGGTGAGCTTATTGCTTGGATTATTGGCTGGGATATGATCCTAGAAATGCTGATGGCTGGCTCAGTAATTTCAAAGTATTGGGGCGTTTATCTTAACGATTTAATGAAGCTTTTCGGTTTGAATATGACCACAAGTTTTAACTTAGGTGGTTTCACTATTGATGTTGCTCCGATTATAATCGTTGCATTCTTTACAACTATGCTTGTCCTTGGAACTAAGCTTTCTGCACGCTTCGACGGCGCTTTAACAATCTTGAAGATTGGTATCGTTCTATTCGTGGTTGTTGTGGGCTTCTTCTACATTAAAGCTTCCAACTTTACGCCATTTGTGCCACCTGCAACCGACGCTGCAAGTGTAAAGGGAATAGAAGTCTCTGGGGTTATGGCACAGCCTTTGTGGCAGTGGGTAACAGGCATGCAGCCAGCTGTTTATGGCGTTCCAGGTATTCTTTCCGGCGCGGCTCTCGTGTTCTTCGCATTCATCGGTTTTGATGTTGTTGCAACAACAGCAGAAGAAACTAAGGATCCGCACAAGAACATTCCACGAGGTATTGGTCTTGGATTGTTTATTGTTACTGTTCTTTACATCCTCGTCGCAGTTGTAACAACTGGTATGGTTTCCTACAAGGATTTGGCAAAGCAAGCCGCTCCTTCGCTTTCTACAAGTTTCGAACTTGTGGGTGCTACTTGGGCTGCAAAGATTATTTCCCTCGGTATTGTTATTGGTTTAACAACCGTTGTGATGGTGCTTTTGCTCGGTCTTACGCGCATTATCTTCGCTGTGAGCCGCGATGGCTTGCTTCCACGTAGCTTCTCTAAGGTAAGCAAGCGTGGTATTCCTGCAAGACTTCAGATTGTTGCTGGTATTGTTGTGGCAGTCGTTGCTTCCACTCTCGATATTGGCATTCTTTCCGATATGGTGAACATTGGTACGCTTTCTGCATTCCTGCTTGTTTCTGCTGGTGTGCCGATTATGCGTATGCGCAGACCAGATTTGCACCGTTCATTTAGCGTTCCTGGCAATCCATGGCTTCCGCTGTTTGCAGCGCTTTCTACATTCTGGCTCATGCTTAACTTGTCTGTATTGACTTGGATTCGTTTTGCAGTGTGGCTGGCAATAGGCTTTGCGGTATACTTCGGCTACTCTTACCGCAATTCTTTGCTTGGCAGGCAGTTGCGTAAAGCTAAGCAGCTCGGTGTTCCGGTTGAAACTTTGTTTGCTCAAGATGCTGCTGCTGCAGAGAAGGTAGCTGAAGGAGAAACAGAGGAGCAGGCTCGTGCAGAAGCTCAAGCTGAGGCGACTGCTGCGGCCTCGCAAGATAGTCAAAATTAATAAATTATTTATTTAGCAAGAAGTCGGCATACGGTTATATCGCATGCCGACTTTTTGTGTCATAGACTTTTCAAAAATGTTCTATAATAGAAAAGTTGCATAAAAGCAGAAAGGAGGGCGTTATGCCATATGTAATCGCAGAGCCTTGCGTTGATGTAAAAGATAAAGCGTGTGTAGATGAATGCCCTGTAGACTGCATTTATGAAGGCGATCGAACGCTTTATATTAACCCAAACGAGTGTGTGGATTGTGGAGCTTGTGAACCGGCTTGCCCAGTAGAAGCTATTTTTTATGAAGATGATTTGCCAGAAGACTGGGAGTGGTATCGCGATGCTGCGGTTGATTATTTCGACAAGCTCGGAGATTTGGGAGGAGCTACAGATGCTGGAGCTTCCGGATGGGATGAAGCTCGCGTTGCAGCCTTGCCTCCGCGTTCAGATAAAGCAAGTAATTAATTATTTGCAAAGTATTATTTAATGTGGCGCGAGTTTACAATCCAATGTGGGCAGCGTTGTTGCCGTATTTTTTGCGAACGGCATCTAAAGCGTGTTCTGCGTGACGCAATCTAGTATTTTTATTCATTGTGGACATGATGTTTTGTGTAGGATTTTTAGATTCGCGAGTATTTTCCTCCAGAATATCGTTTAGAGAAGGCTGAAGTGAAACTTTGTTTGCTGGCACAAGATTATTCGCTGTAACACCAGCTAAACGAACTGGGCTTAAAAGCTTTGTGTTATTGCCTCCAAGAATGTAATTATGCACAGTTGGATTAGCTTTAGAAAGCAAAACAACGACATGCTCGTAAAACTCGTGTGTTGAATCAGTTGCGTTTTGCAAAGTAGAAGATCTAGTAACATAATGCAAGTCGCCAAAGCGTAGTTTTAACGTTATAGTGCGTGCCATAAGTTTTCTGTTTCGCAACTGTTGAGTTACTTCGCTGCAGCATTGCTGTAGTAATTGTTTAACAGCATTCTCGTTCGTGGTATCTGTATCAAGAGTTCGCTCAGTTCCAATGGATTTTTCAGGGGCATGTGCAGTCACAGTGCGCTCGTCTATGCCCCTAACTGATTGATATATCATTCTTGCTAAGATTTGCGAACCCGTTATGCGAGTAAGCGTTGCTTCGTCAACATTTTTAAGCGACGCAACAGTAGATAAGCCCCAATCCTCAAGCTTATGTATTAAAGATGAGCCAATTCCTGGTATTGCGCGCAATGGCATTATTGACACAAAATCTTCATTACATTTTTGCGGAATAAGAAGCATTCCGTTAGGTTTTGCGTTAGTTGAAGCCATCTTTGCAATAAGTTTATTGCTGGCAATGCCAACCGAGCATGTAATATGATACTTTTCAAATACTTCTTTTCGTACCCAAGTTCCAATATTTACAGGCGATTTCCACTGTAATAAAGCCGATTTAACATTCATATAGCATTCGTCAACAGAAACTTTTTCAACTTGATTAGTAATATGCAAAAAAATATTTTCAAAAATACTTTTGGAAACGCTTGAATAGTAAGGAATGTCAACTGGCAAGAAAACTCCTTGTGGACAAAGATTTCTAGCTTTAACAACGGGCATAGCGGAATTAACGCCGTAAGCGCGCGCTTCGTAGCTTGCTGCAGAAACAACAGCGCGATTGCCTGTGCCGATAATAAGCGGCTTTCCTTTAAGCTCCGGGTGTCTTGCAACTTCTAAAGAAGCATAAAATGCATCCATGTCGACATGAAGTATGTTACAACCTGAGGTGTCGTGCCCCCAATCACGTTTCGCTGCTTGTACTCTCGGTGCTGTACTCATAAGTTTATAATAGAACAAACGTTCGATTTTATGGAAAAAATTTGTGGATTAAACTAATGTTTTTGTAAAAAAGCGTATGTCGGATCAATATTCATGTAGGGTTGTTGCTATGAAGCAATTTGTCGTCAATCTTTTACATCGCATGCCTGTGCTGCTTATTATCGTCATTGAGGCTTCAATGGTGTATACAGCAACTTCTGTTGCAAAAGTAGCTTTTAGCCAATTGGATCCTCTGTATGCAGTGTGGTATCGCGTAGGATTTATGACATTGTTGCTTTTGGCTTGGAGAAGACCATTTTCTCGCAGCAAACGTAGTTTTTTGCCAAAAACGCTACGAGAATGGGGAATTGTTGCAGCCGTTGGCGTGTCGTTAGTTGCTATGAACACTATGTTCTATGTTGCTATTAGTTGCATGGCTGTTGGTGTTGCAGTGACTATAGAATTCATAGGTCCTTTGCTTGTGGCTGTTATTGCAGGTCATGAATGGCGAGAGCGTGTGGGAATTGTGATTGCTGTTTGTGGCATTATGCTGTTGGCTAGCGCTTCTATACATAGTTCAGTAAGCCCGCATTTTCTAATTGGGTTATTCGCCATTCTTGTTGGCGGTTCAATGTGGGGCCTATATATTGTTTCAGGTCGCATGTTGGCAAAAAGTTCACACGCTATTGATCGTGTAAGTGTTGCAGCTCTTATTGGTTGGCTGCTGCAGTCTGTTGTTCTTGCTGTTCCTGCAGTGCAGCATGTTATTTCGCCTAAACCAGAAGCTACTTGGGCTGCTCGCCCTGGTGGTTCTTTTGCTTTACTTGCGTTAATGTTGGTTATTGCAATATGTGCTTCTTTCTTCCCAACTTTGCTTGATCAGGTTTTATTGAAACGTGTTACTTCTGCAAAATACTCTGTTATACAAGCATTGTATCCTGCAATCGCAGTTATTATTGGAATGGGATTTGGTGAAATTCCAACATTGACTGATATTGCAGGAATAATTCTTGTTATGTTTGCTGTAGTTGTAACGTTTTCTGGAGATCACAATCCTGTGTAGCACTGGATATTGTTATATTAAATGTTATCTTAAAGTGTGTCGTCAAGCTTGTTTACAGTCCTTAAGAGGTGCTATAGTGTCAATCTGTTGCTGTTATGTACAGTAAACAAGTGGAGTCATGCCTGAGTGGCCGATAGGGGCACCCTGCTAAGGTGTTAGTCGTGTAAGCGGCTCGAGAGTTCGAATCTCTCTGACTCCGCGGATTACTCCGGATTGCTTTTTGCAGTCCGGAGTTTTTGTTTTTTAAAAATCTCCACATGAAAAAATTGGGTAAGCGGCGGGTAAGCGGCGGGTAAACGGCAAAAATTTAGGCAAGAGATTTAAGCAAAATTGTGGATTTGTGCATAACTTTTATCCAAATACTACCTTTTAACCACAATACTAAAAAAATATTTACGCAAATCTTTTCTAAAGTCATAGTTGATGTCATGAGCGCTTACTCTAGTGTTCAATGCAAATAGAAAATTATTCTCATAATTCGCTATTGCATTAAGGGTTGGGTTAAAGGAGATTTTTATGGAAACATATTTGGGGAAGCATACTAATTTTAGTTGTGCGAATAAATTGCGAAACCTCATGAAACAAAAAAATATTCGCAAAATGTTGGCATTGTTTACTTCCGCAGTACTAGTTCCTTCGGTGCTTTGTTCGCAAATTGCTATGGGATCTGTCGATAAATTAACGGGTTATTATTACAAAAAGTCGAATACTGTTGAATGGCTAAGCGAAAAGATTGCAAGGCTAAGGCTCGGTCCTGTTACGGATAAGTGGGAGGGTAGAAAGAATTCTATTTTTTGCATGGAATCTTCCGTGTTTATAGATTACAAAGGCAATATTAAGCAGATGAATGGTGAAGATTATCGTATTGCTGCAAATATTATTAAAACGCACAACAACAATGACGATGATTTAACTCAGGCTGCTTTGGCGTTTATGATTCATAATCATTTTGATATTAATCAAGATAGATGGAAGGAGGCTGTTGAAAACGGATTTGTAGACGTTGAAACAGAAACTTTAAGGAATAAGGCAGATAAGTTGTGGCAGCAGGGTGTTAAAGAAACTCCGGTTAAGGCTGTGCTAAAAAATGATTACACTAAGGGCAAGCGCATTGGCGTAATGCATATTAGTCTGCAAAATTCTAATGGAGATTCTTTAGGAGGAGTACCTATTAAAGTAAAATCCTCAAATAATCTTATTAAATTTGCTAACGGATCTGAGTCTTTTGAAGGAAAATCTAAAAAAGAAGGTTTAGATATTACTTGGAACGCACTTGATGCTGGAAACGCTCGAATTGAAGTTTCTTTTAACGCTCCAAAAGCTGAACGTTTATTCTCTCCAGATGGTCAAGATGTGATTAGATCTTTTGAAAATACATGGTATCCGCAAGATTTTTCTTTTGGTGTAGAAAAAACTTTCCAGCCGTTACTTAAGTCGAAAATATCAAAGCATGAGCTGCGTGCAGGAGAGCAGGTAGATAGTACTGTAACTAGCAGTGTTGCAGGAAATGATTCTTGGCCAGAAAATGTTCGTCTTCGCGCGCAAGGCTACTATTTTGTAGGTTCAGCTGAAGATATTTTGCATATTCAACAGCGAAATAGTGGTGAATCTGCTAAAGAGTACTTGAATCGCATGCGTTCTATGCCTAATTTGCGCCAAGATGCTGCGGCTAAAGCTAATTTCTCTAATTCTGGCGAAACTATAACTGCAGTAGCAAAACGCGCTAATGGCGATATTACAGCATCTGATCTTGATAAAGCAGAAGCTTATAAAGTAAATGATTTAGAAGCAGGTTTGTTTGGCACATGGGTTTGGATTATTTCTCGCGATTCTCAGAATAAATCTGACCGAGAGTTTCTGAAAGATGATGTTGTGCAGCTATTTGGTTCTACAGACACTACGGCTGTTCATCAAGCAACCGTGAGCTCAGATATTGTTGCTAAGCAGCAAACTGTTGGGCTTAATACGGAAATTGTTAATGAGATTACTGTAAGAGGTCTTCCTGAAACTTACGGATCTTTTAAGGGAAATAACAGTTACGGCTTTAATGAAGATAAAAAAGCGCATATTCGCGTTTGGTGGGCTGGTGCAGGTAGCGAAAATCCTACTAAAAAAGACAACGAAAATTATATGCCGGGATCTAAAGGCGAGCCGTCTTATCAAGAGCCAAAAGAAGATAGTCATCATCGTTTGGTTGCAAAGTGGGATGTTCCTGCAGTTAATGGCGTGTACAAGATTGGCAACGGAAATATTACGCTTAGACCTATTGCTGGAACTGATAGGTCTACTACTGAGCCGAAAGTTTTGGAAAATAACGTGCATATTCGCGCTAATAAAAATAGTGAGTCAGGATGGTATGTGTTTGTTTATGATTTTCCTGGTTCTTCACGCGCTTTAGCTCATAAATCCGCGTATGACGGATTGTGGAGTCGTGCCTTAGTTGAACCGGATGTTTTAACTACCCCTGTATCTGTTACAACTAGAGTAAGCGATGAAAAAGTTAAGGCTGGTGAAAAGTTCCACGATAATGCTCGTATTACTGGCACGTTGCCAAAAGGAAGTTACGTAGTGTTTAGTGCATACGAGTATGAAGATGGTAAGGGGAATAAGAGTGATTCTAGTGGAGCTAAATGTAGCGATGCTAAGAATGGTGATGCTAAGAATGGTGACGCTAAGAAGGGCAGTGATTCTGAAACTAAGGAGATTAAGGAAGCTAAGGAAGCTAAGGAAACTAAAGAGACTAAGGAAACTGTAATATCTGCTGGAATTGAGAAAAAAATGCCTCAATCTCGCGTAAATATTACAAATAAACAAGCTGAAGAAAGTAAAAAGTCTTCTATTTCTGTAAGTTCTGCAGATATTACATTAGATCATGAAGGAACTGTTTATTGGAAAGCTGAAGTTTACGATGCTCAGGGTAATCCTTTAGCAACTCACGCATTGGGTGTAGAAGGAGAGACTGTGCAAGTTTCCGGCGGCGAGGATCGTTCTAAGAATGATGAAAATGATGAAAATGAGGAGAATAATAAAGAAAACAAAGAAAATGTAGAAGAAAATCATAGTAAAACTGGCAGTGATGAAACGGCTAGGAGTGATGATTCAACTGATTCGAAAAATGATGTGAATGATAATGCTTCCAATCAACACGACAGCACAAATAGCAACGAAAATGCTAATAAGAATTATGTTAATCAAAGTAATACAATTCCAACATCGCTTGCTGTTACTGGTGCTTCTTCAGTAACTGTGATACTTCTGGCTGTTATTACGTTAACCTTTGCTTCAGGTTTATCGTTAGGTCGTTTTTCATCTATAGTTCCTAAGCATGGGAGAATGTCTGGTGGAGCGCGACATGGCGGGATTCCTCCCATGAGGCGTCGG
>NZ_LWSR01000027.1:0-6869 GCF_001660745.1 Gardnerella sp. 26-12 | reverse complement strand
GTTACTGGTGCTTCTTCAGTAACTGTGATACTTCTGGCTGTTATTACGTTAACCTTTGCTTCAGGTTTATCGTTAGGTCGTTTTTCATCTATAGTTCCTAAGCATGGGAGAATGTCTGGTGGAGCGCGACATGGCGGGATTCCTCCAATGAGGCGTCGGTTAGTGAAATAGCGCATTTTTAATGTAGAATATTTGGCGCGTTAGTCTATTGAGATTTTTTTGAAGTAGATTAACGCGTCATTTTGCAATAAATAATACGATGATGCATAATATAGATACAACGATTTATTGTATTAATTTATATATGATGTTATAACCTTTATGTGGTTGTGTAATTGATAAATCGGAGTAACGATGAAAAATTATGATATTGATAAAGAAAAACTGATAGTACGCATGCATCGAGTACAAGGTCAGCTTGCAGCAGTCAATACTATGATTGAAAACGATGCGAAGTGTCAAGATGTTCTTATGCAGCTTTCCGCTGCAACTGCTGCTTTACATTCTTTAGCAGTGATAGTGGCAAGGGAACATGTCAATAAAGAAATACATGAATCTGTAAAAATTGGTACCGAAGAAGGTGCCGATGCAGCAATGGAAGATATTTCTGGTATCATTGACAGGTTATTGCGTTACGAAAAAGCGTAGTATTGGGTAGTATCTAGTGACTAATTCGCATAATATTCTGCACACTGTTCGTCAATTGCAATCACAGCCTTTCGAGGCTTCTTTCGTAGAGAAAAAATCAGAGTTTATTGGATGCATTTGTCATATTGATAATCTTGACGATGCTGCGGAATTTATGCAATCAGTGCGTTTTAAGAATCCTAAAGCTCGTCATGTTGCTTATGCTGCAATTTGTGGCTCGTCGAAAGCTCAATTGTGTGAGCGCATGAGTGATGATGGTGAGCCAACTGGAACAGCAGGAAAACCAATATTAGATGTACTTAGATCGTCAAATTTAACAGATTGTGTAGTAACAGTAACACGATATTTTGGCGGTATTTTGCTTGGAGCTGGTGGCCTAACCAGAGCTTATGCGCGTGCAGCAAGTATGGCAGTAGAATCTGCGCAAATAGTTGATATTATTACGTGCACTCGTTTTACTTGCAAGTTGCAATATCAACAATTGCGAATGTTGCAGCATATTGTAAGCCAAATGGAAGGCATAATTGACAACGAAATTTATGGTGCTGAAATTTCCCTTAATATTGCTATTCCAACTTTAAAATCACAAGAATTTCTTGATATGGTTCAGAATGCTTTTTCTGGAAACGTTGTGCCGAAAGCAGATGGTACTCTAAGTAATAAGCTGATAGATACTAAGCGTTAAAGGTGATTTCATGGAAAAGACTAATGAAAAAACAAACACTATTGACGATTCATCTTATGAACCTTTAACTGCTGTATATGAGCATTTACGACATAGCGAAGATTCAGCTGAGCTTCATGAATTTGCTAGGAGAGAATTACCGGATCGATCAGACCAAGCGGCATTTTCTAGAGCCACCTCCTTGCTTGAAGCAGTTGCAGGTAATATCAATACTCCAGAAGAAGACCGTATTTATTTAGCTACAGAAATGCCTTTCCCAAACATATTAGTGAAACTTTCTGAAGATTCTGCTGATAAAGTACGTTTGGCTGTTGCTGAAAATAAAAATGCTAAAAATTGGTTAGTTGGAAGACTTACTAAAGATTCATGTAACGCAGTTCGAAATGCTGCATTATGCAATCCAAAAGCTTCTTGGAAAATGCGTTTAGAGGGTGCGCAATCGGATGGCATAAGTGCTGAAACATTGAAATATCTCGCCTCCCTTGGTGTTAGTGCAGAAGAAAACGCTCCAATTGTATTAGCTTCCATGGTACGAAGAGCTGTTGCGCTAAATCCTGGTGTTCCACAAAATGTGCTGCAAGAACTATGCAACGATAAATCTGAAGATGTATCATCAGCGGCGCGCAGTCGTTGCTAACGCGAATAATGGAGCGTATGGATAATACAACAGATGAAGAAGTAGCAATGAAGCCATTACACCGTCTTGCTGAATTAATGGGCGTTGGCGTGAGTTTTATTGGTTCGGATAATCAAAAACACGAGATTCAAGATAACGTATTAGTTTCTGTCTTAAGCGCATTAGGCGTAGATGCTTCCACAAATGAGACAATAGAAAAATCTACAAACGACGTTTTAGCGTATCGACACGGTCGTATTGTTGCTCCAACAGTTTTGCACACTGTTGGCAAATGTGATGAAGTTACAGTTAATACGGGAATATTAGAATACCCAGTTGCAACATTGACATTGGAAAATGGTGAACAATATAAAGGCGATTTAACTATTGTTCCTAACGAAAATGATGTTGCATACCCTGTAAATGGAAAATTTGTTGCAACATCTCTTATAAAAATTCCTGAAGATGTGCCAATGGGTTATCACACATTGCGTGTGACAGTTGGTGAGAGACAAGAAGAAGCAACACTTATTAGTGCTCCAGAAAGCATTGATACGCTGAATTCCTTAGAGCCCAATGGAGAACAGCTTTGGGGATGGATGGCACAACTTTACTCAATCCGTTCTTCAAAGTCTTGGGGTGTTGGTGATTTTGCTGATTTGGCGACTCTTCTTACTGAAGCTAAGCAAAAAACTGGCGCTGACTTTGTGTTAATAAACCCAATGCATGCAGGTGAGCCTATAACTCCGCTTACTCCATCCCCATACCTGCCGGTTGCTCGAGGAATGGTAAACGTAACGTATATTAGCCCAGAAAGTATTCCTGAGTACGAAACGTTAAACGATAAAACTCGCAAAGAAATTGAAAAGCTTCATGGACAGGTTGAGCCGCTTAACAATGACGCGCAAATAATAGACCGTGATTCCATGTGGCGTGTAAAAATGCGTGCATTGTGGCTGATTTTCAAGGCTGGTATGTCTGAAGATCGCGCTCGCATTTTTAATGAGTTTAAGCATGAGATGGGTGACAGGCTTGAATCTTATGCCACTTGGTGCTTGTGCTACGACAAGTGGGGTGCTCCAAAGGGTGACGATTGCTGGGAGAAAACTCTTACTAAGGATTCTGATCAAGTTCGCGAATTAGCTAATCGTTTCCCAGATACTCTTGAGTTTTATCGTTGGCTTGAGTGGGTTGCTTTTACGCAATTGCATGATGCTCAAGTTGCTGCACGTAAAGCTGGTATGAAAATCGGCATTATGTCTGATATGGCTGTTGGCGTGCATCCTGCAGGATCTGAAGTTTGGTGGAATCCGGAGAGATTTGCTAACGGAGCTACTGTTGGCGCTCCACCTGATTACTTCAATCAGCAAGGTCAAGATTGGTCTCAGCCACCTTTGCACCCATTTGAGCTTGAGCGGACTGGTTTTAAAACATACCGAGATATGGTTCATGGAATGTTTGCTTCGGCAGGTGCTGTTCGCATTGACCATATTCTTGGACTTTTCCGCTTATGGTGGATTCCAGAAGGTTCAGCTCCAAGTGGCGGTGCTTATGTTTACTACGATGCTGATATTATGCTTGGCATTTTGGCAATTGAAGCCGCTCGTGCTCACGGTGTAGTTGTTGGCGAAGATTTGGGTGTTTTGCCCGCAAATGCTTTGGAAGTGTTGCGCAAGAAGGCTGTGCTTGGTTGCACGGTTGAATGGTTCGAAGAGCGTGACGGCGAATTCCGTACTCCAGACAAGTGGCGCGAAATGACGCTTGCATCTGTAAATACGCATGATTTGCCTCCTGCTGCCGGCTATTTGCGCTATGAGCAAGTTAATATTCGTGAGCGCTTGCACTTGCTTACTGGTTCTGTTGAAGAATTCCGCGCTGGAGCTGAGGCAGAGCATCGCGCTATGATGCGAATGTTGGTCAAAGGTGGTTATTTGGATGCTCAGTTGCTTGAGGATGAGGATGCTCATACTCAGGAGATTGTTGAAGCATTGTACCGCGCTTTGAAGGCTGCTCCTTCCAGATTGTTGGCTGCTTCTTTGGTCGATGCAGTTGGAGAGTGTCGTGTGCAAAATCAGCCTGGAACGAATGACGAGTATCCGAATTGGCGTATTCCATTAGCTGATGGTGAAGGCAATCCTGTGTCCTTGGATAATATGTTTGATTTGCCTCGAGTGCAGTCGCTTTCTGCGATTATGAATGCATAACATTTTGTGATTTATTTTGTTTGACAATTTGTTTAGCAATTTGTTTTGTATTCGTCTCAGCCTTATATAAAATAGACACTTGCAAGTAGTCGCCACTTGGCGATATACTTGCAGATTGTTGTGTTTCCCTAAGGGGTCCTTCAAAGCGCTTTTCCCACTCGCCATCGAGGACTTTCAGGGAGCCCACGGATTATGAGTAAAATATTTTCTATAAACCAAGAAGATATACGCTCGAAACACAATAGAGAAAAGGTACGATTGTGAAGACTTTCACACCGAAACCAGCAGATTTAACTCATGACTGGTACATCATCGATGCCACTGACGTGGTACTTGGTCGTTTGGCCTCTCAGGTAGCAATCTTGCTGCGTGGTAAGAATAAGCCAACGTTTGCTCCTCATGCTGATTCTGGCAATCACGTTATTATTATTAACGCTGAAAAGATTGCTTTGACTGGCAATAAGTTGAGCAAGGAACTGTATTCCCACTCTGGTCGTCCGGGCGGCCTTCGTCGTGATAGCTATGCAGAGCTTTTGGAAAGGAATCCAAAGCGTATTATCATGGCTGCCGTTAAGGGTATGCTTCCAAAGAATCGTCTTGCTAAGGTGCAGCTTGACCGTCTTCGTGTGTTCACCGGAGCTGAGCATCCGCACACTTCGCAGAAGCCACAGGTCTTCGAGATCGCTCAGGTCTCTCAGCAGGCTAAGTGAGATCAAGGAGAATAGATATGGCAGAAAATAACAACTCCGCGGTTCTTGAGAACGAAGAAGAACTGACTAGCTACACCACTGAAACCAATGCTGGTGCAGGCACTGGTACTTCCGCCATCGAGCCAGGCTACGGCACTGGTCGTCGTAAGGAAGCTGTTGCTCGCGTGCGTTTGGTTCCTGGCTCCGGTAAGTGGACTATCAATGGTCGCACTTTGGAGGAGTACTTCCCATCTCGTTTGTTGCAACGCGAAGTGAATTCACCAATCGTGTTGCTCAAGCTTGAAGGCAAGTTTGATGTTGTAGTCCTCGTTGACGGTGGTGGTACCACTGGTCAAGCTGGTGCTATTCGTTTGGGTGTTGCTCGTGCATTGAATGCTATCGATCGCGATGCAAACCGTGTTGCTTTGAAGAAGGCTGGCTTCTTGACTCGTGACGCTCGCGTTGTGGAACGCAAGAAGGCTGGTTTGCACAAGGCACGTCGTGCACCTCAGTTCTCGAAGCGTTAAGTTTCGCGAATTTATATTTACAAATGGCTCCTGGTTTTGCTGGGAGCCATTTTTGTATTTTTTANTTAKTTTCTGCTTCTTCGTCGCAATACATGCAACGATACTCGTGACTGTCAGAATCAGCTTTGTAGAACTTGCGTTTAAGAGTTAGTTCGCTGTTTGTTATGCAACGAGGATTCGGGCAAGTAAGATCTTCAGGCGCATTCACGTCTGTTACGTGCACGCGAGGATCCGTTAATGAAATTCCGTGTGCGTCAACTGCTTGCAATTCGTCTTCTGGCACGTTTACAAAATCAGTTGGTTCGTAGCCGCAAAGCTCGTCTCCAAGAACGGAACTTTCCAAAGCCATACGCATAAGCATACCGTTTTTAACCTGCTCAAAATATGCTGCGCGAGGATCGTCATCAACATCAACAGAAATCTCGTTAATTCGAGGAAGCGGATGCAGCACAGGCATATGCGACTTTGCTTTTTGCAATTTTTCTTCAGTCAAAATGTACGTGTCACGAAGTCGCAAGTATTGCTCGCGATCCGTAAAACGCTCTTCTTGCACGCGAGTCATGTAAAGCACGTCAAGCTTGCCAATAACTTCCATCAAGTCGCGAGTTTCTTCGTAAGTGCACGAAGGAGTGTCATTAATGCGGTCGATTACGTACTGCGGAGTTTTAAGCTCATCCGGGCTAATCAGCACAAAATGAACGTTTCCAAAGCGGCACAAAGTTTCAATAAGCGAGTGAACTGTGCGTCCATAAGTTAAGTCGCCGCACAAACCGACAGTGAGATTATTAAGGCGACCAAAACGCGCGAGAATAGTTGCCAAATCTGCAAGAGTTTGAGTTGGGTGCATGTGGCCGCCGTCACCTGCGTTAATAATAGGCGTGCTCACAGCTTGCGTAGCAACGAAAGCAGCACCCTCCTTTGGGTGACGCATTGCAACAACATCAACATAGTTAGACACGACTTTCAAAGTATCGTTTACAGTCTCGCCTTTGCTTGCGCTAGAAAGTTGCGCACCTGCAAAACCGATTACTTTTCCACCTAAACGCAGCATTGCTGTTTCGAAGCTTAAGCGAGTGCGCGTGCTCGGCTCATAAAAAAGAGTGGCCAACACTCTGCCATCGCAAGTGTGAGCCACTTCTTTACGGTGCGAATCAATGTATCGCGCTTTGTCTAAGAGCATTCGTATTTGCGCAGTTGAAATATCGTCTAATGTAACAACACTTTTGCCAGCTAGAGAATTTGCAATTGTGCTGCGAGAAAAAGTTTGATGCAAAGAACTAGAAATTGCGTTCGTCATAATAAGTACCGCTCACCTTCCGTCAATTGGCAAGACGGTCGCAACCACACGCGACCTACGTAATTTTACTGATTAGCGTTGACGAATCCCCCACCCGGAGTGGCGAAGAACTATAACTTATTATGCAACATTTAATAAGTATTTAATCCAATAAATCTATTTGTTCCAATACAGTTTGTTGATTACGTTTACCATAAGTAACC
>NZ_LWSR01000026.1:0-15701 GCF_001660745.1 Gardnerella sp. 26-12 | reverse complement strand
ATGTTACTACTATTTATATTTTGTACACTACAAGTGTAACTAGCTTTTGAATGATTGTTGCCATATATTGGCCCCATTACGATATTCCACGATATTATTGCGCAAGATAATACTGTTGTTACGTAAGCTGCAATAACAAAAGCTTTTGAATGTTCTGGATTTCCGCGCGCAATAGCATTAACAAGTAGCACGAAACCAAAGAAATCAGCGAAAAGTTGAGTAGAGCCAAATGCTACTTGCACAATGCAAATAACAATAAAAATAGTAGCCGATTGTTCAGGCCATAGTTTTCGGACTGAAAGTAGTAATGCAACAACAATATTGATAAGCGTTACTGTAATAAGCGAACCTTGAGTCAAAAAGCCATCAACGTTGCTTATAACGTAGCGATCGCTTGAAAGCATAAAAAGAATAAACGGAATAATACCCCACAATATATCGTTTAGCGTAAGTTCAGTGCGTAAGCGTTGTATGCAACTGTTAAACGTGTGAGATATTTTCATATTTACTAGGCTAGTGCATAGTACTTTATAGAACAATCAAACTTGAGTATGATTTATAAATAGAGTGTGTAATTGATAGTTGCAATGTAGCACGAAAATAAAGAAAGGGATGGCAAGATGGCATTGCTTACAAGCTATTATGTTCCGGGATTGCATATTGAAGAACGAGCGATTGATGTGCCGCTTGATTGGGAGGGTAACACTCCGGGTGGTGCTATCAAAGGTGAGACTATTCGCTTATTCTGCAGAGTAGTTTGCGCTCCTGAGCATGTGCATGACGATTTGCCGCTGCTTGTGTTCTTGCAAGGAGGCCCAGGCGGGCAGTGCCCACGTCCGCTTTCACCTTCTAGCGATGGTTGGATTCAAGAGGCTATTAAGCATTTTCGCGTAGTTTTGCCGGATCAGCGCGGTGTTGGACGTTCCTCAAGGGTAGATGCTTCAACCATGAAGCGTATGTTGGATGACGGCGTTAGTGTTGAGCGTCAAGCATGGTATTTGAAGCGTTTCTTAGCTGATTCAATTATTCGCGATTTTGAGCATTTGCGACTTACTGAGTTTGATGCGAAGCCGTGGGTGTCTTTGGGACAAAGCTACGGCGGTTTCCTTACGCTTACATATTTGTCACTGTTCCCGCAAGGATTAATTGCAAGCTTCACAACCGGCGGTATTCCTCATGTTCCGGCGAATGCGCGTGAAGTTTACGAACACACGTTCCCGCGTATGGCTCGCAAAACAGAGCAATTCTATGAGCGTTATCCGCAGGATGTGGCTCGCGCCGCTGCTATTGCAGACCGTATTGCTCAAGGAGACGTTATGCTTCCAAATGGCGAAAAACTTACGGTTGAACGATTCCAAATGTTGGGCTCTTCCTTTGGTATGAAACCAAGTTTTGAGCGAGTGCACTGGCTTCTTGATTCCGCTTTTTCTGACGGTGACGGTTCGCTTAAAGCTTTCAAACACGCTGGCGGTTCTGTTGCTGGTAGTTTAAGCGACGAGTTTGTTTACGGTGTCATGGACTCTACAGCTTCTAGTCCACTTTATTGGCCGCTGCAAGAATTTATTTATGCTGACGGTGAATTGGAACACCCAATTTTGTGGGCTGCTCAACAGGTTCGAGAAACTATGCCAGAGTTTTCTGGTTCTGCACGTCCGCTTCTTTTTACGGGCGAAGCTATGTTTCCTTGGATGTTTGATCAAGAAAAAGCTTTGCAGCCATTCTTGCCAGCAGTTGACTGCTTAATGAGCGACAAGCAGTTTGGCAAGATTTATGATCAAGAGCAGCTTGCTAATAATGAAGTTTCACTACAGTCTGCAGTCTACTTTGATGACATGTATGTTGATTCTGGTCTTCAGTTAGATACGCTTTCTCGTATTGCAAACTCCCATTATTGGACAACGAATGAGTTTGAGCATGATGGTTTGCATGGAAACATTGTTTTCCGTCATCTATTTGATGAGGCTTTAAATCGCGGTGATTTAGAGGGAATTTACAAGAGATAAGCCGTATACAAAGGTAATAATTTTAATATGCGCAATGATTATAGTGCACTCTTTGCTATGCTATACATCTGTTTGCTTAGTAATGAGTGCACTACTGTTTTATCAATGCGCTAAAGGGAGTCATGTATGGGTACTTGTGTATCTGGAACTGTTGGTTTTATAGGCTATGGCAATATGGCACAAGCAATCGCTAAAGGTGCGCTGAATGCAGGAGTATTGCAAGGTGAAAATATTGTTGCGTGCGCGCATAATTTTGAAAAACTCGAGCGTAATACTTCACTAATTGGCGCTCGCGCTATGCGTACTGCTCAAGAAGTGTGTGAAGCAAGTGATGTGATTATTATTGCTGTAAAGCCGTATCAGGTTGCTGAAGTGCTTAAGCCAATTTGTGAAGTTATTAATGAACGAGGTATTGCTGTTATTTCCGTTGCAGCCGGTTGGACGCTTGAGCGTTACATGGAACTGCTTGGCAAGAATGCTCATGTTCAGTGCATTATTCCGAATACTCCTATTGCGGTCTGCCAAGGCGTGACTTTAGCTGAAACTACTCATACGCTTAGTGATAGTCAACTTTCAATGTTTAGTGCTTTATTTGAGCCAATTTCTTTGGTAGAGCGAGTGAATAGTGATCATATGAATATTGCAATGTGTATTTCTAGCTGTGCTCCAGCTTTTACAGCAATGTATATGGAAGCATTGGGCGATGCTGGTGTGAAATATGGTTTGCAACGTGATTGTGCTTACCGTTTGGCTGCAAAAATGATTGAAGGAGTAGGTGCGTTATATATGGATTCGCGCACTCATCCAGGGATTATGAAAGATGCAGTGTGCTCTCCTGGAGGAACAACTATTCGTGGCGTTGCTGAGCTAGAATCTCGCGGATTTAGGGGAGATGTGATTGCTGCAGTTGATGCTATTGAAAATAAATAGTAAATAAAATCAAGTTGTGTCGGCTTTCCCGGCGCTGGTCTAAACTAGGTAAATATGTCTTTAACTATTGGAATTGTTGGATTGCCAAACGTTGGTAAGTCCACTATGTTTAATGCTTTAACCCGCAACAACGTTTTGGCGGAGAATTATCCGTTTGCAACTATTGAGCCTAATACTGGTATTGTTCCGCTTCCGGATTATCGTCTTCCAGTTTTAGCTAAATTAGTTAATACTGAAAAGATTGTTCCAGCAACAGTTACTTTCGTTGATATTGCAGGAATTGTTAAGGGTGCCTCCGAGGGTGAAGGCTTGGGCAATAAGTTCCTTGCTAATATTCGCGAAGCAGACGCTATTTGCGAAGTTGTTCGCGCGTTTAATGACGACGATATTGTGCATGTTAACGGAAAAGTAGATCCTGCTGACGATATTGACACGATTAATACTGAGCTAATTCTTGCCGATATGCAAACTATTGATAATGCTTTGCCAAAGCTTGAAAAAGATTTGCGCGGTAAGAAAGTTACGCAAGAATACGTAGACGCTGTAAATAAAGCTAAGGAAATTCTTGAATCTGGCAAAACTATTGACCAGGCTCATAACGAAAAGCTTATTGATAAAAACGACGTGTATGATTTGCACTTGCTAACTGCTAAGCCATTTATTTACGTGTTTAACGTGGATGATTCGGAGTTGGCTGATGAAGATTTAAAGTCTAAACTTTCTGCATCTGTCGCTCCTGCAAAAGCAATATTCCTTAATGCTCAATTTGAGTCCGAACTTACTGAGCTCGACGAAGCAGATGCTCGTGAAATGCTTGAAGATGCTGGTTTGAAGGAATCTGGTTTGGATCAGCTTGCTCGCGTAGGATTCGATATTTTAGGTCTTCAAACCTATTTAACTGCCGGTGTTAAGGAAGTTCACGCCTGGCAGATTCATAAAGGCTGGACTGCTCCACAAGCTGCTGGTGTGATTCACACTGATTTTGAGCGTGGATTTATTAAGGCAGAAATTGTGTCATATGATGATTTTGTTGCTGCTGAAGGATCTATGGTCAAAATTAAAGAGGAAGGCAAGCTTCGTCTTGAAGGCCGTGATTATGTTATGCAAGACGGCGATATTGTTGAATTTAAGTTCAACGTATGAGATTGTTTGCGAAAATAAAAGCAGTATGATTCATATTTAATATTGCTGAATTAATAAGTGAAAAAATATTGCTTTTTGCGCGTTGCATCTAATAATTTCCTGCTAAACTATTGGATGCAACGCTTTTGCATTTATATAGGAGACATAATGCAGTTTATTCGTAACATAATGAATGACATTAAAAAGTGCATTCGCATTGCTGCGAAAATGCGCAACTGGTGGAGGAGAAGCTCTAAAGCTGCTCGTATTACGTCTTCTGTTTTATTAGCTTCTTTGCTGATTGCATGGTTGTGCTTTATTATTTTCGAAACTGTTAATATGGTTTCTTACTCGTCTAGATACAGCGCAAAATTGCAGAATTCTGTATTAATTCAGCGCGAAAAAAATGCTTATAGTGACAATCTTGGTAATAAAGACAATGAGGTTGCTGATAATAAGTCGTTTGAAAAATATTTCGATAAATATTGCAAACAAAAGTTAGATAAATCAACGGTTAATCATGTTTTTTGGAAACATCCTACTGGTGGTGAATATCCAAATCTTTCAGGGGTTAAAGTTTCTGACTTAAAAGTTAATGTGGACTTAAAAAAGCAACGAGTGCATATTCTTGCCAATGGTAAAACTGTATATACAATGATTATGAGTTCTGGAATGGGTGATTCCACTCCTCATGGTGATTATCACATTAATATGCGCGGAAAACATTTCTTTAATCATGAGGAAAAAGTTGGTGCTGATTATTGGGTTGGTTTTATTGGTGGAGAATACTTATTCCATTCGGTTCCAACGCGCTACAACTTTGGTGAATATATTCCGTCGGAGGGCATGAAACTTGGTAAGCCTGCTTCGCATGGTTGTGTGCGTTTAAGTGTTGCGGATGCCAAATGGTTTTATAAAAATATTCCTGATGGAACGGCTGTGCATATTAGATAGATTTTTCAAGAATACGCGAAAATAAATTATCGAGAATATAAAATGAGGATCTTCAAACGAAGACCCTCATTTGTTAAGCAAAACTATTCTGTAATGTTTTATTTAGAAGAACAGTACTGCAGCTGCATAAGCCAAAGCAACTAAAACAATAGAAGCTAGGAAGCTTGCTGCAAATGCTGCGCGACCTTGCTTGAAAATAGCTCGGAAGTTTACGTTAATTCCAAGTGCAGCCATAGCCATGCCAAGGAAAACGTATCCTGCTTCTACAAGAGTTGATGCGTGTGCCGCTACGAAAGGAACGTAAGTTCCAATAACAGATGCTGCAATAAAGCCAAGCATAAACCATGGGAAGCTAATCTTATGCTTTCCGCCATTTTCAACTTTGCTATGACGAGCATTCCACCAAATTGCAATAAAGATGGAGACTGGAACGAGCATAAGAACTCGCGAGAGCTTCATGATTGTTGCAACATCGATACTATTGAACGCTCCGCCAGCTGCAACAGCATGTGCAATTTCGTGAAGTGATGCACCTGCTGTAATGCCAAGCTGCTGCTTAGTCATGCCAAAGTTAGGCAGGATGAAAATTTCAGCAAGAGCGTAAATAGTGCCCATAATTGCAACTGTTGCAACAGCCATAACTTCGTTCTGTTCTTTCTCATCTTCCTCTTCTGGAAGAACTGGCATTGAGCCAGAAAGACCCATAACTGCAGCAGCTCCACAAATACTTGTGCCCCCTGCTGTAAGCATTGCAAGCTGAGGATTTACTTTCAAGAGTTTAGCAATGTTATAAGTTACGCAAACCATTATTGCAACTAACACAGCTGCAATAGGCAAGCATTTAATGCCCTTGGTAAACAAATCATGCAAATTCAGCTTAAATCCGAGGAGAATAATACCTAGGCGAAGAAGTTTGTTTGCAATCAAACCAGCAGCGCTTTTAACGCCTGCTCGCCTTGAATCATTATTCATTTTGTACACGTGCAATGGCAGCTGCAGAGCCATGCCAACAAGCAACGCAATAATAAGAGCACCAAGTAATTGGAAACCTGGGTACTGCTTAAGCCAGCTGCCAATAAAGGAAGCTAGAAGTGTCAATACAGCAATAAGAGCCATATCGATGGTGCAGATTTTCTTTTTCCATGTATCAAAGAAATTAACCATTTAGCCAAGTATTCTCCCATAATCGGACAAAAACGAACATAAATYAAAAAAATTAWGCATATAGTGCCACGCTAAAAAAACTTAACGTGGCACTATATTTTTCATAGGAGGAAGGAATCAAAGTATTTACTACGCAGCCTATTCTCTTATAGATGCTGCTGGGCCAATTGACTCACGCAGCAGCACAGTAATAGGTAGACATACGTGACGGGATGATGCTCGTTCATACCCAGCATTCAAAGTCTTTACTATATATTCAGCAGCTAAACGTCCTTTAGTTGTAACAGGCTGTTTAACTGTTGTCAACGGTGGATTACTACATGCAGACTCATCTAGATCATCAAAACCTGTAACAGAAATATCACGTGGGATTTGCAAACCAAACTGTCTAGCAGCATCCATTACTCCAAACGCAATAACATCACTAAAGCAGATGAACGCAGTTGGGAATGCAGAATTATTTTGTTTAGTTATTTGTGCAAAAGCTTCTTTTCCTCCAGCACGAGTGCATGGCACTTCAATAACATTTTTCTTATCGACCAGTGGGGCTATTCCATTCTCTTCTAAAGCAGAAATCACACCATCAATACGGCGACGAATTGTTCCATGCCAAGAAAGATACCCATCATCATTGCCTGATTCTGGAGAAATCACCACAAAATTGCGATGGCCCAATGAAATAAGATGCTCAGTTAATTCCTTCATAGCGCGCGTCTCATCAATATTGATACTTGGAGCCTGACTATGCACCTCACTGTCAACAATAACAAATGGCTTTCCTTGCTGCATAAGAGCTTCAACTTCACCACGATCTTCTTCTAAACCAGTTACTATAAAACCGTCAACTGCAGCATAAGGAATTGCTTTTAACATAGAATTACGAAGTGGAGGCACTAAAAGAAGCGTCAGTCCCTCTCGCTCACAGATTTGCCCAATACCTTGAATAAATTCCGAATAGTATGGATTTTCTAGCACTCGCCCTAATTGCTGTGGTAGTAACAATCCCAAACTATTTGTCTTTTGAGTTCGCAGCATATAAGCAACAGGATTACGCACATATCCTAGTTCCTTTGCAACTGAAAATATGTGTTCTACAGTTTCTGATGATAAGCGATCAGGAGTATTATACGCAAAGGAGACAGCAGATTTAGAGACACGCGCTGCATCAGCAATATCCTGCATTGTAATTTTCTTTCCCATGTCTCACACTTCTTACTTCTACATTATTTTTACTGTTGAGCTTGCAATACAATCATAGAATTATCTTTATTGGGGCGCCAACTATTTCCAACAGTTACACCATTTATAATTCGCCAATTATGATTTTGCAATTGTTGAGGTAGCTTCGATGAATTATATTCTACCAAATTATTACGTGAAATAATCATCAAAAGAGATTCTTCCTTATGCTCTCGAGAAATAATGACAGTATCTTCGTCAACAGCGTAACAACTTTGCGTGCCTCTTCGCAACGCAATATGATCACGCCGCAATGCATTTAATTGAACAATTGTACGGAATATTTCAGCATTTGCATCAAGACTATCCCACTGCATACCAGAACGGCACCCTGGATCATTATCGCCAACCATACCAAGCTCATCACCGTAATAAATCATTGGAGCACCTTCGCAGGCAAACATGCAATAGTACGCGGTTATGCAATCCTCAGTATTATTTTGATGCGCAGTTAAAACACGCTCAGTATCGTGGCTACCCAACAAATTCATCATTCCATGGTGATATCCATACGGTATGCGCTCCTGCAAACGGTTAATACCGTTAACAAAATCGTATGCATTGAATCGCTTTGTCGCAGTAAAACCTAAAACTAAATCACGCAGAGTATAATTCATTGTGCTATCAGTAGTGTCTCCTTGCAACCATTGAGCAGGGTCTCTCCACTCTTCAGCTATCAAACATAATTCCGAATTTTTTGCTTTAACAACTTGCCTAAAGTCCTGCCAAAATTCTGGATAAATAAAATATGGAACGTCAAGACGATAACCATCGATACCTTGATCAATCCAATATCTTGCAACATTAAAATGATGCTCACGCACCTTTGGATTAAACACATTCCACTTCGGTAGATATTCACAACCAGAACAGGTTTTATAATTAGGCACAGGCAATGACTTAACTGGAAAGTTTTTCACTGAAAAATAATTCACATATTCTGAATTCTCTTCATTTTTAACAACATCTTGAAACATCCAATGAGTTTTACCACAATGATTTAAAACTGCATCTAGTACTATACGTATATTCCGCTTATGCGCTTCATCTACTAATGTATGGAAATCTTCAAGAGTTCCTAAAAGTGGATCGATTTTAAAATAATCGTTTGCATCATAACGATGATTTGTTGCAGCAGAAAAAATTGGATTCAAATAGAGCGCATTGCAACCTAAATCATGAATATAATCAAGTTTTTCTGTAATTCCAGCAATATTACCGCCTAAGAAATTCTCACGCGTAGGCTCAGCATCCCATGGATCAAGCGGCACATGACCTTCAGTTAGCATACCGTAGCCTTCACAACGATGGAAACGATCAGGAAAAATCTGATAAAATCTTGCATCAGGCAACCACTGTGGTATAGACATAATAAACCCCATCCTTAATATTTCTACAATTTCTAATCTTTCATACCCGTATTTGCAATTCCTCTAACGAGCGCACGTTGGAAGAAAAGGAACACAATGATACTTGGTATTGTTGCAGTCAAAGTTCCTGCCATCAAATAATTCCAAGAGGTTCCATAACGCCCTACGAAGGATGCTAAACCAATCTGGATTGTACGAGTTTCATCCGTATTCGTAACCAATAACGGCCAAAGGAAATCATTCCACGCAAAGAGAAAACTGAAAATACCAAGCGTCGCAAACGCTGGATATGACAATGGAACAATCAGTTTGAAGAATATTCCAAACCTGCCACAACCGTCAATGCGCGCTGCCTCATCAAGCTCTCGAGGAATTGTTGCAAAATATTGGCGAAGTAAAATAATGCCAAACACATCTGCAAGTCTAGGAACAACCAAAGCATACAGCGTATCAACCCACCCCAAATTAGCGACTATCTCATAGGACGGAATAACAATCACAAAATTAGGAATCATCAATGCAGAAAGCAGCAGAATGAATATTGTTTTCTTCAAAGGAAATTCTAAGCGCGCAAAAGCGTAGGCAGCAAAGGCATCAAATATTAAATGTCCTACAACAATTCCTACTGTCATCAATAGCGTATTCCAGTAATATTGTGCAAACGGCGCAGCTTGCCAAGCGTGAATATAGTTTTCCCAATGCCATGATGTAGGAAAAATTGAAGTATTCGTGTATGTTTCAGCACGCATTTGCAAAGAAGTAGTGAACATCCACAAAAATGGAATGATTACTGTTGCTGAACCTAAAATCAGAATCGCATGACGCGCTAAACGCGACCATAATGATGATTTCATTATTCTTCTCCTTGTGCTCCAGAAACTTTCCATTGAACCATCGTCACGCCTAGCACTAGCGCAAGTGTAATAAACGCTATTGCTGTTCCATAGCCAAAATCACCAAGCTTGAACGCATCCCGATACATCATCATGCCAAGCACTTCCGTGCCTCCGCGAGGCCCGCCACCCGTGAGCATGTATGCAAGGTCGAAGGATTGGAAGCTCGTCACCAATGCCTGAACTACTACAAAAAACGTCATTGGAGACAGCAATGGGAAAGTAATCTTCCATAATTTTTGCCACCCAGTAGCTCCATCTAATGCAGCCGCTTCATACACGCTTTTTGGCAATGCTTGTAACGCAGTTAAATACAAAATAGCGTTAAAACCAATATTTTTCCACACGGTCAAAAGAATTAATGCAATAAGCGCAAGCCAGCGATTTTGTAACCAATCTGGTCCGTGTATATTGAATTTCATCAACACACTGTTCACAAATCCAGAAGGATCAAGCATATATTTCCACACAATGGCTGCAGCTACAGAAGATGTAACCACTGGAAGGAAGTAAATACTACGATAAATACTCCTACCTCGTATAGGTGCATCAAGCAAAAGTGCGAGAAATAACCCAGTCAGCACACTTAATACACATACACCAGCAGCATAAATAATTGTTACCATTAAGCTGTTGAAAAACTCAGGATCTTGGAAAAGACGAGCATAGTTTCCCAAGCCAATAAATTTCTTTTCCGGAGAGAATCCATCCCACGATGTTAGTGAAATATATACAGCAGACAACACAGGGTACAGCACGAAACCACCAATAATAAGCACTGCTGGCAACAAGAATACCGCAGCACAAATTACCTGATCTTTCTGGTAGTGCCTGTGCGCAGACTTGAGAAAATGACGTTTTTTCATTACATACTCCTTGATACAAAGAACTCCGATAGCTGAGCCAACTTTATTTCATTCGACCCAGCTATCGGCACAGTATTTATGCAATCAGCCTTTGGCAATCACGTCGTTTACTGCCTTTTCAGCATTCGCAAGCGCTTCGTCAACACTCTGCTCTCCAGCGAAAGCCTTCTCCACAGCCTTTGCAAATTCAAAGGAAATCTTTGGATACAATGGCGTATTTGGACGTGTATGAGCAATCTCCATTTGTTCCACAAACGGAATTAAACGAGGCTGTTCCTTCTTAACCCAATCCAAATACTTATCAGACTTTGCAACACTCTTCGTTACAGGAAGCATGCCAGTCTTTTGCGACCACTTGATCACCTGTTCTGGCTGCAAGAACCAGTTCAAGAATTCGCCAGCAGCCTTGGCACGAGCGTCAGAATTATGGAAGACGATTGCTTGTTCACCACCGAGATTAGTCGCTTCCTTGCCATCCTTTGGATGAGGAGCTTTCGCTACACCGAAATCAAATGGTGGATCTGGCGCCCAGATGCCAACCATCCAGCTACCTTCCTGAGCAGAACCACCCTTGCCCTTTTCAAATTCGCCCCACTTAGCATATGGGCTCACGCCGCTCTTGATAAGATCCATCCAGAAGTTCATAGCCTTCTTGCCTTCTGGCGTATTGAATGCAGCCTTAGAATTATCCTTCGTCAAGAATTCGCCGCCAGCTTGCCACAAGTTGACCTGGAAGTTCCAAGTTAAACCTTCGCCGTTATCTCCTGCTTGAGTAAGCAAATCATACCCTGGCTTGCCTGTCTTTTCCTTGATTGTCTCGGCAACTTTCTTCAACTCATCCCATGTTTGTGGTGGTTTGTTAGGATCTAACCCAGCTGCTTTATAAACGTCCTTGTTGTACATGTACGCAAGATTATTGGCAGTAACTGGCACAGAAACTTGTTTGCCGTCAATATGACCATAGTCAATCAATGCAGGAGTCACATCATCGAGCGTTTTCGAGCTGATAACCTTAGAAAGATCAGTCAAATTGCCCATTTTTGCAATCTGTGGCACCCATACCAAATCACTTATAGAAATATCTGGCAAACTCTTCGACGAAGCCGATGCACGAAGCTTCGTCATAAAATCAGAATTCGGAACGCTCGCAGTCTTAATCTTAATATTTTTATGCGAAGCATTAAAATCCTTCACCATTGCATCAAAGGTATCGGCATTAGCGCCATCCCAATAATGCCAAATGGTAAGCTATGTTGAGCCATTAGCGTCGGATGATTTTGCACTACCACACGCACCTGCGCTAATAATCATTGCAGCAGCACCGATTAATGCACATATTTTTGTAAGTTTCTTCATTGTAACCTTCTTTTTATCTGCATATGTTAACTTGCACTCATTTTGCATTTAGAAAATGGGTGACGAACTATTCTCTAAAGCATCAGAAAACAAACTAGTAATTTTTTTATTCTTTGTTGTATGACTACATAACAAGCAAACAGTTTTTTAATTGCCGCAAACACTGGCTCATATAAATCTACATGTCATGTTCACACAGACACCAAATCAAAAATGCACGCTTGTTTCTACCTCCTCCCCTCCAACTCCGAAGACATTATCTTTAAATACCCACTGTTTGTCATCAAGCAATGCCTTAAATTGGAACTTTTTACCTTTAGGTATTCTTTCCATTTCAGTCTCCTTTGAACTGCAATGCTAAACTCTTGTAAATCAATTTACTACATTGTTAAACAAACGTCAATCCCTTAAAATAATTACACGTTATCTACTTGCCGCGCTTGCAAACGCTTCGCGATGCAATGGGCAAACTCTCTAACTTCCTCTCCTACTATCGCCAGTAGCCGCAACCCCTGCCTATAACACTCATTTCACTCACAGTCCAGAAAAAGGTGTATATCAAAAGGCATATATCATTCAGAATATGAAAGATATTCATAACATGAAAGAAAAAGAGAAGGAAATGAACGCTGCGGCACGGATTCGCACAACTCTTATTATTGCCGTTTTATCGCTTAATGCTTTTCTTTTAACAAGCTGTAGATTTGGCGTGAGTCTATATCTTTTAATGCATGTTGACTTATCTCACGCAGCACTTAACGCAGTGTCCGTAGCACTTATGACCTGCATAGCAGCACCACTTGGCGGCATTATCGCAGATAAATATCCACCAACTAGATTGTTTATAGCTCTAACGTTCTGCTTTGCCTTGCTGTGCACTGGATATGGTTTCGCTTTAGTAGCACAGCATAACCTTATTGCTATTATGGTTACGCTACTCGGCATAATATTCGGGTTCTTTACTGCATTTTCTTCACCTAATCAAAAAGTATTGATGGCTTATAGCGTACCGACTGGCGAAAAAACCAAATTTTTAGCAAGCATGCGCATGTGGATTAATCTCAGCAGGCTTGCTGCACCTGCGATTACTGGCATATTTGTTGATATATGCAATCCTCTCATTTTCTTTACGAGCATTGCTATTGTGATGATACTAGCGGCGCTACCTCTACTGTTAGTTAATCTAAACCAGCAATCACAAAATAGCACAAACAATACGAAGACAGGAAGCAATAAAACTGCTGGTTTTGCAGCTTCTCTACACTATATGAAATCTACACCATGGTTAATAGTCTTAGGAGTAGTATCAGCATTACAATCAGGCTCATGGCTTGCTGCATTCAGACTAATGGGAGCACACCATTGTCTTACACTTTTTCATTCGGCATCCACGTGGGGTTCAATAGTCAGCATATTTAACATTGGCATGATTGTAGGTTCAGTATTATGCAAATACATTGTGCTACATTATGAGATTTTATACTCTATTTTATTACCTGGATTCCTTTCTATTCCTTTACTTATTTTCGCACTTAATAATTGGATTGCTCTTTTTCTTTGCTCAGCTTTCATTGCAGGTATTATTTTTGACGCAACTATCGTCTATGGGCAAACAGCTCTTCTCGACGGCATACCAACACGCATTCTCGGCGCGACTACTACTTTTACTTCCATTATGGAGCAATGCGGAATTATCGTGGGATATGCAAGCGTACTAGCATGGGGAAATCTAAATTCATCATTATTCATAATGATTGCAGCTGGTGTAATACTTGTTTCAACAGGTATAGCCTTATGGATTATTCAAGCTCGTAAACAAACATACCCATCAATGCTTACCAAAGATTATTGGACACCATCAACATGGGTAAAAAGAAGCATATAACAAGCCATTTAGTGCAAAAGCACAATAAAGCTATGCAAATGCACACGGCATTATTCACTCAGCCATTGCCAAGCCTCAACCACATTGCTTTGAATCACTAAGCTTTAAGCGAACTTATTCGCTGCGGAGTAACCCCCGTAAGCTCTGCAACATCACGAACCGTCAAGCCCTGATTCCTTAGTATGCGAACCGTTTCACGCATAAGCATAGATGCCTCTTGCTGAGTTTTTATAGCTGCAGATTTTGCATCTAGCATGCGCTGAAGCATAAGCTCATCTTGCTCACTAAGTTTCGGAGTTACTTTCACGCCATTGACTTTAACATTTAACGTTGCAGCAGCATCTTTTACCATTGCTGCAACCTGGTCAAGCCTACGTACTTGAGTAAACAATCCTGGTATTTCCGGCACTTCTATCTGATATTTTCCAAAGTACTTTGGATTTTGCGAGATAGATTGGTTTATTCGAAGTTACTTTTCTTGCGCAAGCTCGATTGGCGGATGCTCCGCGCGGAAAGCATTTACGTGCGCTTCAGACGCATACCCTAACGCAAAACCAGTAATCAGCGCATACTCCGGCGGAATGTCGAATACTTCGTCAAGCGGCGAACGCCATGTAGCAAGAACGCCAAGCGGGCATGAATCTACGCCTTGCTCTTTGGCAGCCAACAGTAACGTTTGCAGCATAATTCCAGCATCCAGCGCAGCAAACGGCAGAAAATCACGGCGCACAAGCACAAATCCCATAACTGGCGCACCGAACGCCTGGAAGTTGCGCAAAGTGTGAGCATTTCGAGCAGGAAAATCTTTGCGATCAATATTTAAATGTTTATACAACGCCAATCCTAAACGAGCGCTGCGTTCTTTAAGCGATTGTGGATACGGAGCCATTACAGGAAAATCTCCATCCGGCTGGCTCATTTTCTGGGCTATAAGGCGTTCTTCTTCGCTAAGGGTAGCGTCTTTAGTGCGAAACATTGCTTTGCATTTTTGCACATATGCGTCGATTAGCTGTTGCTTTAGTTCTCGTTGAGCAATAGCGAGCATGTAGCCACGCGTATTGGACCAGCTCGGTGATTGTGCAGCTGTTTGCAAAATAGTTTCAAGTATTTTAGAATCGACTGGCTTATTTAGAAAATCACGTACAGAAAATCGCGACTTTGCGAGTACTTCAAAAGTTTGTGTAGTCATGCTTTTAGTATATCGCACCAAATACGCACGCAGTACTTTCCTGGCGTTTGCGCGACAACCTGCTTGAGCGCAGCATTGCACGCGCGAAAGCAATTCGGAGCGTGAGCTTGCTCAGACGGAAAGTCCAGTGGACTTTCTGTGCAAGCTCAGCAGTGAGCGCTTATAGCGCGAGCGTTGTCCAGAGTTTGGAGGATTACAAAAAACGGGTTATAGGCCAAAAAGTGTGTAAGAAATCATGTCTTAGACCTTGCAATACAAGGGTTTTGCGGTAATCGAATCTGTTTTCTGCACATTCGCCACCTGGACAAAAAGTGTGTAAAAAATAAGCTCATAACCCTTATAGCAGTAGGGCTCGCGGTATATCGAATGTGGGTTATTTCTTATGTTAAGCGGCGTTCGAAGCATGTATTAGCTGAGTATTTAACAATAAATCGTCAAAGGCTGTTACTAACGCAGATTACGTACTGCGCGAGTAACATATGACCGTTACTTTCTTAAGATACTTGACTGAGTTTTTAACAGTGCTGAGACTAGTTTATGCCACAGAATACTCATCAGCTTAGCTTTACACACTTTTTGGCCTATAACCCTCCATTTGCGAGAGGTTGTTCTCGTAAATGGAGTTGTTCTCTCAATTAATCGCTCCCTTCATGAGAGGACGTTCTCACGAATGGAGAATTACAGATAATAGAAAATAAATAACAGCTGTCTCTTATACACATCTCCGAGC
>NZ_LWSR01000025.1:0-16034 GCF_001660745.1 Gardnerella sp. 26-12 | reverse complement strand
ATCAAGTTATTAAGTTATATAAGATTTTCGTGTGAATATTTACTGTGCTTCCTTACTTCTTGCAAATGTTCGCGTTCTTCAGGAGTAAGTGAAGCCAAGAATTCTTCGCCATAATCGTCTAGTGCAGTAGGGTAGTCGCCATTAAAGTAAGCAACGCACAAACCGCCATAAGGAGCGGGCTTTTTTAATCCAATCGACTCGACTAATCCATCTAAAGACAAAAATGCTAAGGAATCAGCATCGATATACTCACGAATTTCTTCAACTGAATGCTTTGCTGCAATAAGTTCCTTCGTAGTTTGAATATCGATACCGTAGAAGCAAGGATATTTAAGCGGAGGGGAAGAAATACGCATATGCACTTCTTTAGCGCCAGCTTCTCGAAGCAATTGCACAATGCGCTTAGAAGTAGTTCCGCGAACAATCGAATCGTCAATAACAATAACGCGTTTTCCTGCAACCACACCACGAACAGCAGAAAGTTTCATACGAACGCCTTGCTCGCGTAATTCTTGTGTCGGTTGAATAAAAGTGCGTGCAACATATTGGTTTTTAATCAATCCCATTTCGTTTGGAATTCCGCTTGTTTCAGCGTATCCTGCAGCAGCAGAAAGTGAAGAATTAGGTACTCCAATAACCATATCTGCTTCAACAGGAGATTCTTTAGCCAAACGTGCACCCATGCGCTTTCGTACAGAATGAACATTAATACCGTAAATATTAGAATCTGGGCGAGCGAAATAAATAAATTCCATTGAGCATACTGCATGCTGCACGTGCTTTGTATATTGCTCAATAGTGTAGCCATCGTCATTAATAACAATGATTTCGCCAGGCTCAATATCGCGAATAAACTCTGCTCGCACAATATCAAGCGCACAAGTTTCAGAAGCAAGCACGTACGCGCCGTTCTTCATACGACCAAGCGAAAGAGGGCGGAAACCATTTGGATCAGTTGCTCCGATTAGTGCATCTTGAGTAAGCAATAAGTAAGCAAAACCGCCATGAACAGTTTGTAAAGCTTCTTTTAGGCGATCCATAAAAGTTGCTTTACTGGAGTGGCGAATTAAATGCATCAATATTTCAGTATCAGAATTTGAGTGGAATATTGAGCCTTTATCTTCCAAGGAATTACGTAGGCTAGTGCAATTTGTCAAATTTCCGTTATGAGCAAGAGCTACGTCTCCATCGTGGAAACGGAATAGGAAAGGCTGAATGTTATCAACGCTTCCAGAACCTGCAGTAGCATATCGCACGTGACCGATAGCCCTGTTTCCAGTAAGACGATCCATAACTTGTTCATTGCTAAATACTTGAGTTAGTAATCCCAATCCGCGATACCCATGCAGTTTGCCATTGTCGTTAGATACAATGCCGGCACCTTCTTGTCCTCGATGCTGTAGCGCATGAAGTCCAAAATATGTCAGCCTAGCTGCATCTTGATGACCCCACACACCAAATACGCCGCATTCTTCGTGAATATCTTCAAGTTCTGCAGACATTCATACCCCCCTAATAATCGATGATTGTAATCGTCGAATTTTGTAGTTATTTTGATACAAGTCTTGCAACTGTAAACTAAAGCTCATGCAGTGAAATATTCAACGCCAGCTTCAAACAATGGTTGCTCGTGGAAATCAGGAATATTGACATACAAGTCACGACCTGCGCGCTCGCAATGTCCCATTTTTCCAAAAACTCGACCATCTGGGCTGGTAATTCCTTCAACGGACATAATCGATCCGTTTGGATTCACATTCAAACTCATGCTTGGAACGCCATTGCTATCAACGTATTGCGTAGCTATTTGGCCGTTGTTAATAAGCTTTTCCATAACTTCGTTAGTAGCAATAAAGCGACCTTCTCCATGAGAAATTGCAACAGTATGCATGTCTCCAACTTGCGTATTTGCTAACCATGGTGAAAGATTTGAAGCAACTCTAGTGCGAACAATCCTACTTTGGTGTCTGCCAATAGTGTTGTAGGTAAGAGTTGGGCAGTTAGAATCCATAGGAACAATATCTCCAAAAGGAACCAAGCCCAGCTTAATAAGCGCTTGGAAGCCATTGCAAATTCCAAGCATTAAACCGTCGCGATTATTAAGCAAGTCACGAACTGCGTCTGTTACTGCTGGATTCCTAAAGAATGCTGTAATGAATTTCGCAGAACCGTCCGGCTCATCGCCTCCGGAGAAGCCTCCTGGAATCATTACAATTTGACTCTTTTTAATCTCTTCAACCAATTTCTCAGCTGATTGTGCAATATCTTTTGCGCTTAAATTATTAATAATAAGCGTATGAGCGTCTGCTCCAGCTTTTTCAAAAGCAGCTTGCGTATCGTATTCGCAATTATTTCCAGGGAAAACCGGGATAATAACGCGAGGATGCGAAAGCGGCTTTAGTTTTCCTATGTGCATGTGATTTGTAGTAGAAACATTAGTTTTGTTATTAATAGTTTCTACAATCTCGCCAGGCTTTTTGTACGGGAAGATTGAGGAAAGTTCGCTTTCCCAAACCTTTTGCAAATCACTTAAATCAATTTCTTCGCTATTTGATGAAGTAATTGCGTAATTTTCAGTTGTTTCGCCAACAATCTCAACGTCAACCAAGCTTGTATTAGCTAAAGATGGAACTTCAGCGTCTTCCTTGAGTTCAACGTAGAAGCTTCCATATGCTGGCTTAAATAAATCATCGTCGCTTAAATTGTTGAATAATTTAAGACCAATATGATTTCCAAGCGTCATTTTGAATAAGCTTTCTGCGCTAGCACCGTAGCCAGGAGTAGATATAGCAAGAGCTTGCTTGTTTTTCGTAATATTTTCTACAATTTCTAGTGCTTTCAGGAAGCTTTCTTTTTCTGGAGTGATTCCGTCGGATTTATACTTTGGAGCAATACGTATAACTTTATGATTTACACCCTTAAATTCAGGTGAAACAGTTAAACGTGCGTCTCCGGTAGAAACAGCAAACGAAATCAAAGTTGGTGGCACATCCAGATTCTCAAAACTGCCGCTCATAGAATCTTTGCCGCCAATAGCACCAACTCCAAAATCAAGCTGTGCACTTAAAGCACCAAGAACTGCTGCAGCTGGCTTTCCCCAACGCTCTGGAATATCGTGAGGCTTGCCAAAATATTCTTGCAAACTCAAGTAAGCACGTTCGCGCGTGAAACCGCTAGCTGCTAGCTTTGCCAATGATTCAACAACAGCAACATAGGCACCAGTGAATTGGTTTTTTTCCATTAAATACGGATTAAAGCCCCAAGCCATTGCGGAAGCTGTGTTTGTTTCGCCAAATACTGGGAATTTAGCAACCATAGCTTGAGCAGGAGTAAGCTGACGGCGACCGCCAAAAGGCATAAGCACAGTAGCAGCGCCAATAGTAGAATCAAATCGTTCAGATAAGCCTTTATTTGAAGCAATATTAATATCCGAAACTAAGTTATGCATGCGCTTTTCTAACGGCAAATTTGACTGATTCTGCCATGGAGTTTCGTAAGATTCTCCACTTTCAATATGCAGTATCTGCTGTTTTGGAGCGCCATTAGAAGCTAAGAATGCTCTGCTTAAGTCAACAATGGTTTTTCCACGCCAAGTCATTCGCATTCGCGCTTCTTCAGTAACAGTCGCTATTATTTCTGCTTCAAGATTTTCTTCACGAGCATACTTCAAAAATTCTTCAGCATCACTTGACGCAACGTCGACAGCCATGCGCTCTTGAGATTCAGAAATAGCAAGCTCAGTGCCATCGAGACCTTCATACTTTTTAGAAACTTTGTCGAGATTAATAGTTAAGCCGTCGGCAATTTCGCCAGTTGCGACAGAAACGCCGCCAGCGCCAAAATCGTTGCAACGCTTAATAAGTTGGCAAGCATCCTTGTGTCGGAAAAGTCGTTGGAGTTTTCGCTCAATAGGAGCATTACCTTTTTGAACTTCAGCTCCGCACTCTTCAATACTTTCAACATCTTGAGCTTTAGAAGCGCCGGTAGCACCACCAATGCCATCTCTGCCAGTGCGTCCACCAAGAAGAATAATCACATCGCCAGGAGCTGGAGTTTCTCTGCGCACATGGTCGGCTGGGGTAGCGGCAACAACCGCACCAACCTCCATACGTTTTGCAACATAACCCGGATGATAAAGTTCATGCACTTCGCCAGTAGCTAAACCAATTTGATTTCCGTAAGAAGAGTATCCTGCGGCGGCAGAAGTTACGATTTTTCGCTGTGGAAGCTTACCGTTTAAAGTCTCGCTAATAGGCGTGCGTGGATCTGCAGCACCAGTTACGCGCATTGCTTGATACACGTAAGAGCGTCCAGAAAGAGGATCGCGGATGCAGCCACCAATGCACGTTGCAGCTCCACCGAAAGGCTCAATCTCTGTAGGATGATTATGTGTTTCGTTTTTAAACAGGAATAGCCAATCTTCGTCGTGACCGTTTACGTCCACTTTAACTTTTACTGTGCAAGCGTTGATTTCTTCTGACTCGTCCAAATTTTTAAGCTCGCCAGTATGCTTTAAGTATTTTGCGCCAATAGTTGCCATATCCATAAGGCAAACAGGCTTATTTTCGCGATTTAGTTCTTTTCGCAAATCAAGATAACGGCTAAACGCTTCTTGAACAGTGTTATCGTCAATAGAAATATCTGTAAGCTCGGTGCCAAAAGTCGTGTGACGGCAGTGGTCGGACCAGTACGTATCAATAACGCGAATTTCTGTAATAGTAGGATTTCTATGTTCTTCACAGAAATACTTCTGGCAGAACTTTGCGTCAGCCAAATCCATTGCCAAACCGCGAGTATTAATAAAGTCTTGTAATCCAGCTTCGTCTAAATCGTTAAATGAGCTAATTACTTCTACATCAGATGGTACAACTGCTTCTCGCTGTAAACTTTTTACCTCATCAAGTGAAGCTTCTCGCGCTTCAACAGGATTAATAACGTAGTGTTTAATATCGTTTAGTGCTTTTTCGTCAAGATCACCTTTTAAAGCGATTACTCTAGCAGTGCGCACTGTTGGACGTTCGCCTTGACTAATAAGTTGAATGCATTCGCTAGCAGATTGCGCACGCTGATCGAATTGACCAGGCAAAAATTCTACAGCAAATACGTGCTCGTCGGTTTCAATAGGCAAGTAATCGTAAGTATTATCAACTGGAGGTTCGCTTAATACTGTTTGCACAGCATTGTCGAATAAATCTTTGCTGATACCTTCAACGTCATAACGGTTAATAATTCTTGCGGAAGTAATCGCGCTTATGCCAAGAATCTCCCTAAGCTCATGTAAAAGCTGTTGCGCTTGAACGTCAAAACCAGTGCGTTTTTCCACATATACGCGAAATACCACGAGAAACCTACCTTGTTGAATGTGCGGTATGAATGCAGTGTTTATTGTTGTATTGGTTTTAAATTATAAATATTAAATTATTCAAAATCACATTAAGAATGCATGTGGCTCGCACCCCTAAAGGTACGAGCCACAACAATCATTATCGTTCTACGCAATCGTCAGGTTTGCGCACAGAGACATCCAAGCCTTCGCTTTGAGCTAAAGATGCAAGCCTATCGTAAATCTCTTCATAAGCAGGAATGATGTCGCCTAAATCGCGTCTGAACAAGTCCTTGTCCAAATGGCTTACCTCATTCGTACCAGCATTGCGCTTATCCCAAAGTCTGCAAGTATCAGGAGTTATTTCATCAGCGAGAAGAATATTACCTTGCGCGTCTACGCCCTCTTCAATCTTGAAGTCAACAAGCTGAACATCAATCTTGGAGAAAATATCCAACAAAGCATTGTTAACAGCATGAGCTTGACGAGTKACTTCCGTCATTTCTTCATCTGTTGCTAATCCAAGAGCTACAACGCCTTCTGGATTGATAAATGGATCACCAAGCTCGTCGGACTTTACGCAGAACTCCAACAATGGCTTCTTTAAAGGTGTTCCTTCTTTAACGTTATAACGTTTTGCAAAAGAACCTGCAGCAGTATTTCGCATAATAATTTCCAGTGGGAACATGCGCATACGCTTTACAAGTTGTTCAGTATCGGAAATTCGTCCGAGGAAGTGGCTTTTTACGCCGCGCGCCTCAAGTAAATGGAATAGTAACGAAGTAATCCGGTTATTTAAACTGCCTTTACCTGCAATCTGAGCTTTCTTCAGACCGTTACCAGCTGTTGCCTGGTTCATGTATTCAACCCATAGCACATTGGTGTCATCGGTAGCATACAGTTTTTTGGCTTTGCCTTCGTACAACTTCTCAAGTTTTTCCATGATATGCCCTCTCTTATGTGCATTCACAGTTGTAGGCGCAAACCAACAATATTTGTAGGTTTACCTGACCTTTGCCAGCACGATTAGCGTAACAATTGTTACCTACAAAATTTCCCTTCGTACATACTGTAAATTATTATCTTTTTTAACTCTTATGCCTTAATTTTCAATGTATCTAAGCATTCGTTTGTATAGTTTTTAGCGACATAGCGATGCGTGTCGCATTTTCTCTAGCTTCTTCCTGCGTTAATCCAGTAGCTAAAGAAACTGCCATTCGTCTGTGACCATGTACAGAAGGCTTAGCAAAAATACGCAAGTTGCATCGATGATTTTCGCCAGATTGCAAAGCTTGAGCAATATTCGTAAAACCAACAGATCCTTCCGCTTTAATAACAATGGCGTGACTTGCTGCAACTTCATTATTTTTCAAAGAAAGTTCAGTATAGTTAGCTGTAATTGGGACTCCCAAAATAGCCAATGCGTGTAATGCGAATTCACTGTAGTGCTGTGAAATCATAGTTACCATGCCAGTATCGTGTGGGCGAGGTGAAAGCTCGTTAAATAACAGTGAGTCATCTTTTAATACAAATAATTCGACTCCATAAATGCCCCAACCTGTTTCGCCAGCTTCTTGCGCAATATCAGTCAAACCTTCTACAGCGCGCTTTGCAATATCTTTCGCATTAGTGCGGATCGATTCAGGAATATTTGCAGGCTGCCAAGATTCTCTATAGTCTCCGTCTTGCTGACACTGAGCGATCGGCTCACAAGTAGTAATTCCTGCGCAAGAGCTTATTGTAAGTACTGTAAGCTCATAATCAAGCGGAGCTAAAGCTTCAACAATAACGCGTGAACACTCATTTTCATGACCAGCTGCTGCACGCCTGCCATGCTGAGCTTCATTCCAAGCTGCAAGCAAATTTTCAGAACTACGAACTATTGACTGACCGTGACCAGAAGAGCTCATAACAGGCTTAACTACACAAGGATATCCAACTTTTTTAGCTCCATCCTCTAACTCTTCATAAGATGAAGCGAAACAATACGGTGTAGTAGGCAGCCCTAAATCTTCGTGCGCAATTCTACGCAAGCGCTCGCGATCCATTGCAATCGCGGCAATATCTGAGCTAGGAACGACTTGAATATTCTTTTTAGCAGCATCTTTCAAAACTTCAGTAGCAATAGCTTCAACTTCTGGAATAATAATGTCAGGATTCACATTTGAAATAAGTTCTTGCAATTCTTGCGGATTCGACATATCTAGCACGTGGTATTCGTGAGCTATTTGCATTGCAGGAGCGTTTTTGTAGCTATCGGCAGCGCATACTCGCACGCCTAATCGCATAAGCTCAATCGCAATTTCCTTGCCAAGCTCGCCTGAGCCAAGAAGAAGTGCTGTCGTGTTGTTGCTATTTGCAGTTACGCCAAAAATGCGTTGATTTTGCTCAGAAAAACTCATACACCCATTGTTGCATTTGCCATTGTCGAATAATTGATGTTGCTACTACGACGCGCCGAAGTGTGTTGCTCTGGCGGAAATCTAGAAAATCGTGTATAGTATCCCTTTGTTGTGTGATTATGTATGTTTTCACGCGCATGGTGGCTATAGCTCAGTCGGTAGAGCATCTGATTGTGGTTCAGAAGGTCGCGCGTTCAAGCCGCGTTAGCCACCCCACTTAAACGGCTGGTAATTGACCAGCCGTTTTTTTGTTAGTTTTGTAACCCTTCAAGCCGAACAGTACATAGGGTAAACTGATATGGTTAGGGTGTTTCCCGACTTAAATTGTGCGTGCGCAATGAAGTAATGCACAGAAGGAGTATTTATGGCTGGTAAGGCTTCACCTAGTGAACCATTGTGGGAGACAATTCTCCTGTTTGTGCCTAGAACTTTAGGAAAGTTAGTGCGCTCGCTTTTTGGTGTTGGAGAATACGATGAGGCATATCGCAGGGACGGTTTGTGCTTCGTTATGCTTGTTCTTGCGATTTTGTTCTGCGCATCAGAATGGTTTAGAGTTAGTGGGTTTATTGGAGTAGGTCTCCATTTTGTGTCTTCTAGTTTGCTTGGAATTATGAGCGTTGTTCTGCCTGTGTGGTTAAGCGTTGTTGCTTTTAGGTTGATGCGTAACAGTGGAGTTGGCTCTGGTAATCCTCGTGTTATTAGCGGATTTATTATTCTATTGTTGTCTGTTTGCTCAATTCTTGATATTTCTTCTGCGCCTCGCGGAAAAGCGTTTAATTTAGACACTGTACAGAAGTCAGGTGGGTTATTAGGTTTTGTGCTCGGATCTCCGCTATCGTGGGGTCTTTCTCGTATTTTTGCAATTATTATTTTTGTAGTAGCTGCTATTTTTTCGATATTAATGATTGCTCGCCTTCATGTAACTGATATAGCTCAAAGTGTTGCTACTATTTTTGCTAAATATAACAGTAAAAAGTCTTCTGAAGATTTAGGAAACTCTGCAGAAGATAATTCTGACAGCAAAACCAATTCTTTGGAATTTGCAAATGATGTGCCAACTCACAATGAAGAATCGCCTAAAAATAATAGCAGATCTTCTCAAATGTCTTCTGTATTGAAACTGTTTAAATCATTCTTTAAGCGTAAAAACAGCAATAATAATGGGGAATTGCTTGACGAATACGCCGGCGATGATGCATTTTCGCATGCTGCTTCTCACGGTAATAGTGCAGATAATCTTGAAAGAGTTGAACCTCGTAAAGCAAGAACTGTGAGCAGCTCTTCCGATAATAATGCTGCAAATAATTCCCAATTTGAAAATGCTGATAATAATTCAAGTCAACTTACACCTAGAAGTGTTTCATCTTCATCAAAGCCTGTTCCTGAAGAAATATTGCCAAAAGCTCCTATGAGTGATTCCTCTTTATCTGCAAGCGATCCATGGTCAAGTATTCCAGCTGAACGTATGGATCAATATCGCAGGGATCAGGAAGATTCAGATAATGAAAATGCTACCGACAGTGAAAATGGTGCTGGTAATAATAATGAGCCTTCTTTTGATTCTTCCTCTGAACCTTACAAGCTCCCTGATTTGAATCTTTTAGCTCATGGCAAGCCTCATGCTGCGAGAACTCCAGCAAACGATAACGTTATTCGTGCGCTAACTTCTACTTTTGAGCAATTTGACGTCGACGCTCACGTTATTGGATTCCTTAGAGGTCCATCTGTTACGCAGTACGAGGTTGAGCTTGGTCCTGGTGTAAAAGTTGAAAAAGTTACGAATTTGCAAAAAAATATTGCATACGCTGTAGCTAGCACGGATGTGCGTATTTTGTCGCCAATTCCAGGAAAGTCTGCTATTGGTATTGAAATTCCAAACGTCGACCGCGAAATTGTGCATTTGGGAGATGTTCTGCGCTCGCAAAAAGCTATGAATGACCCTAATCCTATGCTTACAGGCGTTGGAAAAGATGTTGAAGGTCATTTCGTAACTGCAGCTCTCGATAAAATGCCGCATTTGCTTGTTGCTGGTGCTACTGGTTCTGGTAAGTCGAGTTTCATTAATTCAATGCTTACTTCGATTATTATGAGAGCAACTCCTGAACAAGTTCGCATGATTATGGTCGATCCTAAGCGCGTGGAGCTTTCTGCTTATGCTGGCATTCCGCATTTGCTTACTCCGATTATTACAGATCCTAAGAAGGCTGCGCAGGCTCTTGAATGGGTTGTTAAAGAGATGGATGCTCGTTACGATGACTTGCAATTCTTTGGTTTCCGTCATGTTAAAGATTTCAACAAGGCTGTTCGTGAAGGAAAGGTTCATGCTCCGGCTGGATCTGAGCGAAAAGTTGCTCCATACCCGTATTTACTTGTGGTTGTAGATGAGATGGCTGATTTGATGATGGTTGCTAAGAACGATGTGGAAAGTTCTATTCAGCGTATTACTCAGCTTGCTCGAGCTGCAGGTGTGCATTTAGTTCTCGCTACTCAGCGTCCGTCTGTTGATGTTGTAACAGGCCTGATTAAAGCAAATATTCCTTCTCGCTTGGCTTTTGCTACTTCATCTGCAACGGATTCCAGGGTTATTCTCGATACTGTTGGTGCAGAAACTTTGATTGGTCAAGGTGACGCTTTGTTCCTTCCAATGGGTGCTGCTAAGCCTCAGCGTGTGCAGGGTTCGTGGGTGAGTGAATCTGAAATTCGTAAGGCTGTTGAGTATGTTCGCACGCAGCGCAAGCCAAAGTATCGTGAAGATATTGAGCAAATGGCTCAAAAAGCTGATGCTCAAGCTCAAAGCAAGCTTAAAACTAGCGATATTGGCGACGATATGGATGAGTTGCTTCAGGCTGCAGAGCTTGTTGTTAGCTCGCAATTTGGCTCTACTTCAATGCTTCAGCGCAAGTTGCGCGTTGGCTTTGCAAAGGCAGGTCGATTGATGGATTTGCTTGAATCTCGAGGAGTAGTGGGACCTTCTGAAGGTTCTAAAGCTCGCGAAGTTTTGGTTCAGCCGGAAGATTTGCCAAAAGTTTTGGCTTTTATTCGTGGTGAGTCAGATTCGTTATAAGATATTGTATTGTTATGTGCAGTACCAAGTTGTGTGATGTGCTAGAAGTTTTTACTTTGCAGTAGAATGAAGGTTATGTGTATGAAGAAAAAAGCTAAGTCATCATTTTTTGCTGGCTGGAATTATGCTCCGAATATTGTGACTTATATCCGTATTTTGCTTTCGCTTGTTTTTATTGTTTTATATTTGAAAGCAGGTATATGGGGTTTTGATTCAGTTTCGTTGCGTTGGGCTGCGTTTGTGCTGTTTGTTGTAGCTGCTTCTACGGATAAGCTTGACGGGTGGATGGCTCGTAAATATCATAAGGTTACAGAATTAGGTAAGTTGCTTGATCCAATTGCGGATAAAATTCTTATTTTAGCTGCGCTTATTATTGCTTCTGTTTTCGGCGAAATTTATTGGTGGATAACCATCTTGTTCATGATTCGCGAAATTGCCATTACTCTTGTGCGAATTTATGTTGTTCATGTTCGTGGAAGGGTAATTGCTGCATCCTCTGCAGGAAAATATAAGACTCTTACGCAGTCGATTGGTATTGCAATGATTATTGCACCTCTTGTTGCAACTCTTCATGCTAATCCATTGCCTTCTTGGATGGTTTCTTACTATGCAGTTGCTTTTGGCTTGCTTGGTATTTCTTTGGGCTTTGCTTTCTATTCTGCAGTTTTGTATGTCTATAGTGCTTTCTTTGAGGGTTCTTCAAATAGCGAATCTCAAGTTGATGATGCAAAAAATGCAGTGCCTTTGTCTCCTGTGAAGTAAATAAAATATAACGAGTTAAACTTCTTGTTTGTAGCTTACGGTTTTTCATAGATTATCCCTAAAGGGTTTATGTTTTGGAAAATCGTAAGCTACAATCATATCGAGCGTATTATGAATAATTCTTCAGGTTTTAATACAGTTTCTTTAGCTGCGAATCTATTGGAAAAAAGTTTTATTAAAGGAATGCATATTGCTTCAGCAGAGTCATTAACTGGCGGGCTTTTGGCTGATGCTTTTGTTTCTGTTCCTGGTGCGTCACGAGTTTTTTGTGGATCTGCTGTCACTTATGATATTCATGCTAAATCCAAAATTCTTGGCGTAAATTCTAATCTTTTACAATCTGAAGGCGCGGTTTACCAGGATGTTGCTTTTCAAATGGCGATTGGAGCTGCTCAAATATATCGTGGCAGTGGATGGATGTATGAGGAAGATTGTGAGTGTTGTGCAAATTTTCCTATTATTGGCTTGTCTACAACTGGTGTTGCAGGTCCTGGTCCTGATGGTAATAAACCAGCAGGTTTAGTTTATGTTGGAATATTTTTGCCTCAAGTTAGTGATGTTATGGATTCTGTTAAAGATGTAGCTCGTAAAGAACTTGAAAATGGCTGTGTGAGTAACGTCTATGATTATGATTTTGCTCAAATCGAAAGTCAAAGCGTAACTAAAATTGCGCCATCAAGTGCTGCTTTTGTTTTTGAATTGAGATTATCTGGCAGTCGTCAAGAAGTTCGCGAATCTACTGTATTTCAGTTATTGAGAATAGCTAATGACTTGATTGCTTATGTCGAAGATTGTAAGTAGTTGGGGTGTAATCAAGACACGCGCTATCGAACAAATGTTCGCATATGTAGTATACTTATGTTTGTCGAGATGATTTAAGCTGAGTTAAGTGTTTAAGTGCTTGGATTAAATGTTTTATCCACATTGCACAAAAATGCTTGTACTTGAATCTAGTATGGAACTAAGGTCGTTCGATACATAACGGCATGCGAAAGGAGTAGCATACATGGCGCAAACAAAAAGTAAAGGCAGTATTAATCGCCTTATTGATGCGGATAAAACAGATCCACGTCGCCAAGCAGCGTTAGAAACTGCTTTAGCCAATGTTGAACGACAATATGGAAAAGGTTCTGCAATGCGCTTAGGTGATAGACCTATGCAAGATGTAGAAGTTATTCCTACTGGTTCATTAGCGTTGGACACTGCTTTGGGGATTGGCGGTGTTCCTAGAGGGCGAATAGTTGAAGTCTACGGTCCTGAGTCTTCTGGTAAAACAACTCTTGCTTTGCATATTGTTGCAAATGCTCAAAAAAATGGTGGGGTAGCGGCATTTATTGATGCTGAGCATGCGTTGGATCCTGTCTATGCGCGAAAGCTTGGAGTAGACACGGATGCTCTTATTGTTTCTCAGCCAGATAATGGTGAGCAGGCATTGGAAATTGCTGATATGCTTATTCGTTCTGGTGCGTTAGATGTTATTGTTGTTGATTCTGTAGCGGCATTAGTTCCTAAAGCTGAAATCGATGGCGATATGGGAGATAGTCATGTGGGCTTACAAGCTCGCTTAATGAGTCAGGCGTTGCGTAAGATGACTGGTGCTCTGTCACAAGCTGGCACTACTGCTATTTTTATTAATCAGCTTCGTGAAAAAATTGGCGTATTCTTTGGTAATCCTGAAACTACCACTGGTGGTAAAGCTTTGAAGTTCTATGCGTCTGTGCGTATGGATATTCGCAGAGTTTCTACTATTAAAGAGGGCGAAGAAGCTGTTGGCAACCGAACTAAAGTTAAGATTGTCAAGAATAAAATGGCTCCGCCTTTCAAAACTGCTGAGTTTGATGTTCTTTACGGAGAAGGTATCTCGACTGAAGGTTCTGTTATCGATATGGGACTGCAAGCTGAAGTTATTAAGAAATCTGGTTCTTGGTTTACTTATGAAGGTGAGCAGCTTGGACAAGGTCGTGAAAACGTCCGTAAATTCTTGAAAGATAATCCAGCTATTACTGAAGAAATTAGCGAAAAAGTCAAAGCTTCGTTAGGTTTAATGCATCCTGAAGATCAATTCGCTGAAGATTCTGAACTAGATCAATTCGATGATGATTCTGTAGCTAAAAATTCTGCACAAAAGTCATCCGAATCGAAGTAATAATAAGATTACAGTGTAAAGCGAATGCAATATGCCTATTAGTGTAGAGAATTTTCTTCGCGATCATCCAGTAGAGCGTGCTGAAGAAAATGACGAAAGTAATAGTGTAGTGACACATACTCGCAAAAAAATATCGCATAAGTCAGTACTTTTAAGCGCAAAAAATAATACAAAAAACATGCCGTATGTAAAAAACGCTAAAGTAAGTGATTTAAGCGACGAACTTTGCAATAGTAGTGAAGATGATTGCAGGGAAGCTGCTTTAAGGCTTTTAGATTATGCTCCTCGCTCTGTGATGAACATGCGCAAAAGGCTTAAAGAAAAAGGTTACACGGAAGTTGCTGTTGACGCGGTTATTCATCGCTTGCTTGAATTGCATCTTCTTGATGACAATCAATACGCTCAAATGGTGATTCGCTCTTGCGCAGTGAGGCTTCTTGGTGCTAGAGCTACTCGAATGGAATTGCAGCGTAAAAATGTTGATCCTGCTGCTATTTCACAAAATGTAGCTTCTGCTCAAAACTCTGGAGTATTCACTGAAGCAGCGTGGGAACTCGGTCGCAAAACGGCTTCGCGCACGAGAAATCTTGAGCCTTTAGTTCGAAGACGAAGATTTTTCGCAGCAGCTGCAAGAAAAGGTCATGATTTAAACGTTATTAACGAAGTGTATGCAGCTTTATTCGAAAGTAATAACGAATGAATAGTAAAAGAGGCTGGATTATACAAGTAAACCAGCCTCTTTCGCTTAAAACTTTATGATTATTTTGCGAAATTATGCGCTTGAGCTAAAACATACTCAGGCATATCTTCAACATTAATAACATCATTAAAGCGTGGAGTTTTATTTTCAAGATTTCTAAGCATGCTTGGAGCTTTAGTTCCTGTAGCTTTACTAAGAGCGTCCATGCATTTGAAATCATTCATATCTTGCACATGCTCAATATTCAAAGCTTCAGCAACAACGCGAGGGAATTTGTATGGGCTTGCAGTGCTTAGCAATACTCTAGGTGTGCTTTCGTCATGTGGAATATTTTGCATAACGAAGAATCCGCAAGCAGTATGTGGGTCGATCACATACTTGTACTTGTTCCAGCAGTCATAAATAGCTTCGCGAATTTGATCTTCATTTGCCCAACCGCAGCCAAACAGTGAGCGAATCTTTGCAAGCACATTTTCTGGAATCTCAAAAGCGCCCCACTGCTGTAAATCGTTCATAAGCATTTGTATTAAACGCGTGTCTTTATCGCACATGTAATAAAGCATTCGTTCCAAATTAGAAGAAACCAAAATATCCATAGAAGGAGCAACAGTGTGATGGAATGAGCGCTGACGGTTATAAGTGCCGCTTACCAAAAAATCAAACAAAACATTATTGCTATTGCTTGCAACAATAAGATGTTTTACAGGAAGACCAAGCATTTTTGCGTAATATCCAGCAAGAATATCGCCAAAATTGCCGGTTGGTACGCAAAACTCAACTTCGTCTCCAAGAGCTATTGCTTTACGCTCAACAAGTTGCTTATAAGCCGCAAAATAGTACACGACTTGCGGCACGAGTCGTCCAACATTTATTGAATTAGCAGAAGACAATTCAGTATTCGCAGATTCTTCAATATTTTTATTAAGCTCACTATTGGTGAAAATCTGTTTTACGCCAGTTTGAGCATCGTCAAAATTGCCTCGAACTGCGCAAACTTTCACATTTTCGCCCACCTGCGTAGTCATTTGCAATTCTTGAACGCGGCTAACTTTTCCTTCTGGATAAAAAGTAACCATAGAAGTGCCTGGAACATCAGCAAAACCAGCCAAAGCAGCTTTACCTGTATCTCCAGAAGTTACAGTTAGAATCATAACGCTTTTTTCAATATCAGATTCGTTTTCGTGTTGAGTTTTAGTGCGAGACATTAATTGTGGCAACATTTGCAAAGCAACGTCTTTAAACGCGCATGTAGGACCATGGAAAAGTTCCATCACAAAATCGCGAGTGTTTCCAAGCTGCTGGAGTGGAGTAATAGCGTTATTAGCCCATTGATTGCCGTATGCCAGTTTAATGCAAGAAGAAAGCTCTTCTGAAGTATAATCTGGCAGTAACAGTTGTAAAATATCTTGCGCAATTTCTTGATACGATTTGCCTTGCAATTTAGAAATATCGTAACGCTCGCTACCAAGGCTATCGGCTACAAATAATCCGCCATCTTCAGCAATTCCTTTACGTATTGCTTCTTTTGAAGTGCATGTTGGTTTAAGCGAACGAGTGCTATGGAAAATAGTTGTATCTGATGCCATAATAACTCCGTAACCGTCTGTTTATAGAGAATATTTTTTACTTACATAGAT